>DASVTZ010000025.1 GCA_036387335.1 Longimicrobium sp. | reverse complement strand
CCGACGATCTACGCGCTCGGGGTGAGCCACAACCTGCTCGTGTATGCATCGACGCCGTCGCTCCAGTACTCGGACAGGAACGGGTGGAACGGCGCCGAAGGGTCGTGGACGTGGTACGCGCTCTTCTGGGGCGGGGTGGCGGTGCTGCTGGCGATCGTCTCCAATCTCGTCTGGCGCCGCGGCGAGGAGCAGGGCGGCGGGTGGCGCACGCGGCTCGCCCGCGCCAGGGCCACGAGTCCAGTCCTGGTCGCCGCGGGTCTGGCGGGGCTGCTGGTGCTGGGGACGGGCGGCTTCATCGTCTACAACACGGCGATCCTCAACCCGTGGACGAGCGAGAGCGATTCGGAGCAGGTTCAGCTTCGCTACGAGCGCGAGTACAAGCGCTTCGAGTGGGCGCCGCAGCCCAGGATCACCGGGGTGAAGCTGCGGATGGAGCTCTTTCCACGCGCGCAGGAGCTGCGGGCGCGCGGCACGTACCGCCTCCACAACCGCACGCGGTCGCGCATCGACTCGGTGCACGTGGACATCTCCAGCAGCATGAAGATCCACTCGTTCACCTTCGACCGGCCGGCGACGAAGGTGGTGAGCGATTCGGCGGGTGGGTACTACGTCTACCGCCTGGCGCGTCCGCTCATGCCCGGCGACTCTGCCGAATTCCGCTTCGACGTCGCGCACCTCACCCCCGGCTTCACCGACGAGCCGCACTACGGGCCGGTGGTTGAGAACGGCACCTTCGTGAACAACGAGGTGCTGCCGCGCATCGGCTACAACCCGGAGGGCGAGATCACCGGAGAGGGCGACCGCGAGCACTACGGCCTCGCGACGCGCCCCCGCATCGCGCCGATCAGCGATCTGCGCGCCCGCAACCTCAACTTCATCTCGCGCGACGCGGACTGGGTGAGCTTCGAGGCGACCATCGTCACCGACGCGGACCAGACGGCGGTCGCGCCCGGCTACCTGGTTCGGCCGAGCTGGCTGGAGCGCGGGCGGCGCCACTTCCACTACCGGATGGACGCGCCGATCCTGAACTTCTACGCCTTCCTCTCCGGCCGCTACGCCGTGCGCCGCGATCGCTGGCGCAACGTGGCGATCGAGGTCTACCACCATCCGCCGCACGACCGGAACGTGGAGCGGATGATCGGGGCGGTGAAGAAGTCGCTGGACTACTACACGGCGGAGTTCGGCCCGTACCAGCACCGGCAGGTGCGCATCCTGGAGTTTCCGCGCTACGCCGAGTTCGCGCAGTCGTTCGCAAACACCATCCCGTACTCCGAGGGGATCGGCTTCATCGCGCAGGTGGGGAAGGAGGACATCGACTACCCCTTCTTTGTGACCGCGCACGAGGTGGCGCACCAGTGGTGGGGGCACCAGCTGGTGGGCGCGGACGTGCAGGGCGCCGCCATGCTGAGCGAGACGCTGGCCGAGTACAGCGCGCTGATGGTGATGGAGCGCGAGTTCGGGCGCGCCCACATCGGCCGCTTCCTGCGCTACGAGCTGGACCAGTACCTCCGCGGCCGCGGCAGCGAGGGACGCGCCGAGATGCCGCTGTCCCTCGTCGAGAACCAGCAGTACATCCACTACAACAAGGGCGCGCTGGCGATGTACGCCCTGCGCGACTACATCGGCGAGGCGCGGGTGAACGCCGCGCTCAAGAACTTCCTGGACGAGTGGAAGTTCCGCGGCCCCCCGTACCCCACCTCGCGCGACCTTCTGATGCACCTGCGCGCCGCCACCCCGGACTCGCTCGGCTACCTGATCGACGACCTCTTCCAGCGCGTCACGCTGTACGACAACGCTGCGGAGCGCGCCACCTCCCGCCGCCTCCCCGACGGCCGCTACCAGGTGGACGTCCGCGTCCGCGCGCGAAAGGTGCGCGCCGATTCGCTCGGCAACGAGACGGAGGTGCCGCTGGATGACCGCATCGAGATCGGCGTCTTCGGCGCCGGCAGGGAGGTGCCGCTCTACCTCGCCAAGCACCGCATCCGCTCCGGCGTGCAGACGGTGCGCGTGATCGTGAAGGAGATGCCGGAGCGCGCCGGCATCGACCCGCTCCACAAGCTGATCGACCGGGGGATCGAGGACAACGTGCGGGAGGTGGAGGGGTAGGGCGGAGGGCCCCCTCCCCCCGGCCCCCTCCCCCGCCTACGGGGGCGCAGGGCGGGAGAGGGGGAGAACTCCGCGCGCGCCGCACAGATCCGGTAGGGGCGCGATTTATCGCGCCCGTGGCCGATGCCGCACCGTCGCCCGCCAACTCGCACCCATTCCGTAGGGGCGCGATTTATCGCGCCCGCCCTTTCCATACCTCGACCATCGTCTCGCCGGGACCGATACCCGTAGGGGCAGACCTGTGTGTCTGCCCGACCTCCGGGTGGCACCACCGCCGGGGAATTCCAACGGCGGGCGCGGCTCGTCAGCGGCGCATGTGTGTTCTTGCAACGGGTCGCCGTCGTCCATCTTCGTGATTCGCGACTGGCTCGACCCCTGACGCCTGGCTAGTTCGGCCCGCGTGAGGCCCCGCGCGTTTCGACGGCCTTCAGCGCGTTGTGAACGCTGAGTTTCCGCTCCACGAGCACCACCTCATCGTCGGAGAGGTTCAGGAACTCCTGCACCGTTCCTACGCGCCAGCCCGCGCTCTCCAGTCGCTCCCGCTTCTCCTGCTGCATAGGCAACTCCTCCGATCGTCCGATAGCCCTGGGACTTCGTTGGCACCGCTTGCGCGTCCACCGGCGACAGCTCTGGGATGCACGTCGCCGCCAACTTGCCTGCCGAGATGGCGTTTGTCAACTTGGTCGAAGTGCTTGGGGGAAAGCAGGTTAGGGCCGTGGCGCGATGCGGGCGGGAGCGCTCTTCTGCGGGTCGTTAGCTCGTCACGAAGCGTTGCTCGTCATCCTCGTTGTGCTGGACGCGCCACGGGGGACCACGCTGCTCCGATGGTGGCAGGGTGGTTGCGTTGGGCTGGTCACGAGCGGCGGAATGGATGGGTTCCGCGCCCGTGGGAGGGCGGTGTGCCGCGATTCCTCGAGACAGGGGGTTGGCTATGTGGAGGAGATCGGTGGTTCTCGTGGCGGCGGTCGCCGCGGTGACGGGTGCGCTGGCGTGCGGCGACGGAGGCGGGGTGGACGAGAAGGGGACAGCGGACACGGAGACCCTCCAGCACAACCCCGATCCGGCGACCGGCAGCCCGGCCGGCGGCGGCGCGGCGGCGGGGAGCCAGCCGCCTTCGAACGGTGAGGGCGGGGCGGTGAACGCCCAGGGCACCGCCGACACCGAGCTGCTCCATCACAACCCTGACACGGTGACCGGGAGCCCCGCCGGCGGCGGCGCCGCTCCGGGAACTCAGGCGCCCGCCCCGACGCCTCCCTGAGGCCCGGCGGCAGGAAGCGACGAGCCCGACACCGGATGCGGTGTCGGGCTCGTTTCGTCGTCGCCAGGTTTGCGGCCCGCGACTCGCGTCTCGGCGAGCGGTGGCCACGGGCGAAATCGTTCTAGCGAGACTCCATGGGCGTGCGATTGAAAGACCGGCGGGCGCGGTCGCGAAAGGGCGGGCAGCTCTGGCGGCACCTGCGGACTGCGATGCGTCTCGTGCTGCGGCACCCGCTCGTGAGCGTGACCGTGGTGCCCGTGCGCGAGGATGGGCGCATCGTGCTGGCGCGCAGGGTGGACTCGGATCGCTGGGTGCTGCCGGGTGGGCTGCTCGACTGGGGCGAGACGGTGGAGGAGGCCGCCCGCCGCGAGCTGGAGGAGGAGACCGGGATGGAGGTGGCGCGGATGGGGCGGCTCGTCGGCGTCTACTCGGCACCGGGGCGCGATCCGCGAGGGCACTCGGTGACGATCCTCGTGGCGGCGGAGGTGCGCGGGACGGCCAGCATCAGCGACCCGCTTGAGATCAGCGAGATCCACGCGTTCGCGCCCGCCGAGGTCCCGTTCCAGCACATGGCGCTCGGCACCGACGTCATGCTGCGCAACTACCTCGCGGGGCAGACGGTCATCGCCTGATCGCAAACCATGGCTCACCGGGAGACGCGGAGGCGCGGAGAAATGCTTCTTCGCGCCTTACGGTTCTCTCTCTGTGCCCTCTGTGTGACGCGCCGTTTCAGTCCCCGCTGCCGCGCATGAAACGGTCGATCTCCTTGGAGCGGCGCTCGGCGTCTTCCTCGCCGAGGGCGATGAGGCGCTTCACGTAGTCGTCCTGGAACATCAGCATGCTGAGGACGTCCGGGGCGGCGGTCTCGCGCGTGCCGAGGCCACGGGTGAGGAGGCGGATGGGGCGCGGGAGGCGCGGCTCGTACTCGGCGGCGATGCGGGCCAGGTCGCGCGAGGGGCGCACCACCAGCAGGTCGACGACGCGCATCCCGTCGCGCCGCGTCTTGGGGACGCGGTTGAGGACCTCGTTCATCTTCTGCATGCGCAGCGCGTCCTGGTCGATCAGGTCCAGGAAGACGGCGTCGAAGAGGACGCCCATCACCTGCGCGGGCGGCGGATAGCCGTGCACCTGGGGCTTGGCCGCCTCGTCGAAGTTGCGGCCGTAGCGCGTGGAAACCGCGATGATCTTGTGCGCACCCAGGTGCAGCGCGGGGGAGAGCGGGGCCGTCAGCCGCACGTTGCCGTCGCCGTACCAGTGGTCGCCAATCTGGACCGCGGGGAAGAAGAGGGGGAGCGCGGCGGAAGCCATCACGTGCTCCACCCGTAGCCTCGTATTGACGCTGCGCCGCTGCGGCCGCTCCCACGTCTCGATGGCGCGCCCCTGCAGCCAGATCACCGACTGGCCCGTCGTGTAGCTGGTGGTGCCGATGGCCGCCGCCCGCAGCGTGCCGCGGTGCAGGTTGTAGTCGATGCCGGTCAGCTCGCCGTTCACGGGGCAGAGCGCTTCTTCGAGGAAGGAGCGCAGCGGCTCCGTGTCCACCACGCCGCGCACCCGCGACTCGCCGCGTGACGCCCGCGCGAACCGCATCCCCCAGCGCCCCATGTTGCCGAGGAGGGCGCCGGTGTCCACGTGGAAGATTCGCTCGGGCGTCAGCTCGCCCCAGAGCGCGGCGAGCTCGTCGGCGGCCTGGAGAAAGGTGCCGTGGTGCTGAGCCAGCAGGGCGACGTTGATGGCGCCCGCGGACACCCCCGTCAGGATAGGGATGTGCAGCTCCGGATACGCCTTCGCCAGGTAGCGGAGGAAGCCCACCTGGTACGCACCGCGCGCGCCCCCGCCGGTCAGGACGAGCCCGAGGTCGCCGTGGTCAGTGGTGCCGCGCTTCCGGGGCGCGGGCGTCTTCTCCGCCGGCTTCTTCACGGGCGCCGGAAGACGGTGCGGCCGCCCACCACCGTCATCGTGGGCTCGGCCTTGAGGATCTCCGCCTCGGGGATGGTCAGCAGGTCGGCGGACCAGACGACGAAGTCGGCGAACATGCCCGGGCGCAGCGTGCCTTTGCGCGCCTCTTCCCACTCGCCGTACGCGGACGCGGCGGTGTAGAGGCGGATCGCCTCGGCGCGGGTCAGGCGCTGCTCGGGGAGCCAGCCGCCCGGCGGCACCCCCGGCTCCTCGCGGCTCTGGCGCGTGACGGCGGAGTAGATGCCCTCCACCGGCGCCATCGGCTCCACGGCGAAGTCGGTTCCAAAGATGACCACCGCGCCCGAGTCGAGGAGCGTGCGCCAGGCGTAGGCGCCCTCCGCCGCGCGCTCGTGGCCGATGCGCGTCTCGGCCCAGCGCATGTCGCTGGTGGCGTGCGTGGGCTGCATGGACGCGATCACGCCGAGCTGCCGGAAGCGCGGGATGTCGCGCCGGTCCAGCACCTGCGCGTGCTCGATGCGGTGGCGGCGCGGGTGGGCGGGGTTGACCCGGATCACGCGCTCGAACGCGTCCAGCGCCTGCCGGTTTGCCGCGTCGCCGATGGCGTGCAGGATCACCTGGAGCCCCGCGCGGTCCGCCATGCCGACCAGCGAGTCGAGCTGCGCCTGCGTGTACTGTGGAAGTCCGCGGGTGGAATGGTCGTCCGCGAAGGGCTCCAGCATGGCCGCCGTGCGCGAGCCGAGCGTGCCGTCCGTGTACCCCTTCACCATCCCCAGCCGCACCCACTCGTCGCCGGTGGGGGCGGTGACGCCGCGCGCCTGCAGCTCGCGGATGGTGCGCTCGGTGAGCGGCAGCCAGCCGTAGACGCGCACCGTCAGCGAGTCGGCGGCGGCGAGGGCGCGGTACACCTCCACGTCGGCGGGGGAGACGTCGCTCTGAACGCTGGTGACGCCGGTGCGGGCCGCCATCTCCAGCGCCGCGCGGATGCCGCGCCTCACCTGCGCCGGGGTGGGATCGGGGACGACGCGCCCCACCAGCCCCTCGGCGGACTCCTTGAGGATGCCGGTCGGCTCGCCCGCGGGGGTGCGCACGATCTCGCCTCCGGCGGGGGCGCGGGTGGCGCGCGTGACCCCCGCGATGCGCAGCGCCTCGCGGTTCGCCCACGAGGTGTGCCCGTCCACGCGCGAGAGGAGCACGGGGTTGCGGGGGGCGGCGCGGTTCAGGATCTCGTTGGTCGGCCAGCCGCCCGGGCCGAGCTCGCTGGCGGGGAGGCGCGTGTGGTCCCATCCGCGACCCGTGATCCACTCGCCGGGCTGCGCGCGGGCGGCTGCGGCGGCCACTCGGCGCTCGATCTCGGCCAGCGACCGCGTGCCACCGAGGTCCACCGCCAGCAGCGACGCCCCGCCCGCGGCGAAGTGGATGTGCGCGTCGTTGAAGCCGGGCGTCACCAGGCGGCCTTCGAGGTTGTGCTGCGCCGTGTTCAGGCCCACCAGCGAATCGACCCCCACCCGCGGGCCGGCGTACACAACGCGGCCGCCCCGCACGGCCATCGCCTCCACGATCGTCCCCGCGCTGTCGCCCACGAAGATCTTGCCGTTGACCAGCACCATGTCCGCCGGCGCCGCGGGGTTTGGGCGTGTCAGGACGGGAGCCGCCTCGCTCCGCGGCATCGTGGGGACGGGCTGCGGGAGCGTGCGGGCGCAGCCGGCGGCGAAGGCCAGCGGCGCCGCGAGCGCGGCGGTGCGGACGATGGTTCGGGTCATCGTGGCGGTCTCTCGAAGGCTGGGATCAGGGTGCGGAACAAGGTGCTCCAAGCGGATGCGTGCCGCAAGGCGGCAGGAACAGCATGGCCTCACGCGGAGACGCGGAGACGCGAAGGAGGAGCGGGCTCACACGGAGACACAGAGCCACAGAGAGAAAAGCCGGAGCGAGAACGGTGCTGCGGCGGCTTCACGGTGAATTTCGTTGACGCCCTTACTGGTTGCGGATAGCTTGGGCCGCCATGCTGAACCCAAAGAATGACGCGCGGTTGCACGCATCCGACCTGTCCGGCGCACGCATCGCCATCGTGATGATGAGCGCGATCGGCGACGCCGTGCACACGCTGCCGGTGTTGAATTCGCTGCGCGCGGCGGCGCCGGATTGCAGGCTGACCTGGGTCATTCAGCCGGCCCCGCACGCGCTGGTGGCGGGGCACCCGGCGGTGGACGAGTTCATCCTCTTCGACCGAAAGCGCGGGTGGCGCGCGTACCGCGACGTGGCGCGCGCCACGGAGGGGCGCAGCTTCGACCTGGTGATCGCGCTGCAGGTGTACCTCAAGGCCGGGCTGGTGACGCGGGTCCTTCGCTCGCCGCGCAAGCTGGGGTTCGACCGGGCTCGCGCGCGCGACGCGAACTGGCTCTTCACCACGGAGCGCATTCCGCCGCGCGGGCAGCGCCACGTGCAGGACCAGTACTTCGAGTTCCTGGAGCACCTGGGCGTCCCGCCTCTCCTGGAATGGCGGCTGGGGCCCACCGCAGCGGAGCGCACCCGCTACGAGGGCATCCTTCCGCGCGACGAGCGGCCGACCGTGGCTTTCGTGGTGGGGACGAGCAAGCCGGCGAAGGAGTGGCCCGCCGAGCGCTACGCCGCCCTCGCGGACCGCCTCGCCTTCGTGGGGATGAGGACGGTGCTGGTGGGCGGCCGCTCGACGCGCGAGATGGCGGCGGCGGAGGCGATCCGCGCGAAGGCGCAGTATCCGCCGCTGAACCTGCTGGAGTGGGACCTGCGCAAGCTCGTGTACCTGCTGGACCGCGTGGACGTGCTCGTGAGCCCGGACACGGGGCCGCTGCACATCGGCGTGGCGCTGGGCACGCCCACCGTGTCGCTGATGGGCTACACCAACCCCAAGCGCGTGGGCCCCTACCGCCGCTTCCACGACCTGATGATCGACGCGTACGGCGACCCGGGCGAAGACTACCCCGTCAGCGCCGAGTACCGCCCCGGCCGCATGGAGCGCATCACGGTGGACGAGGTGGCGGACAAGGTCGCGCTGGCCCTGGAGCGCTACTCCAGGTCCGGCCTCTCGGAGAGGTAGCCGACCTCCAGCCCGCCACGGCGCACCTCGCTCAACGGCATGCCCAGTTTCGCGAAGGAGCGCACCAGCCGCGACAGGTCTCGCTGCCGACGGGCGCGCGGCACCACGCCCTCCACCACGAGGGCGCGGTCGAAGTCGATTATCCAGAGCTCGCCCAGCTTCCCCACCAGCAGGTTGCGCAGGTTGAGGTCCGGGTGCCCCACCCCCGCCGCGTGCATCCGCCCGATCTGCTGTCCCGCCTCGAAAAGGACCTCGTTCAAGTCCCTCCCGCCGAGCAGCGCGGTGGCGGCGTCCTTGACCCCGGGAATCAGCCGCGTCGCGATCATCGCGCGGTAGCCGGGGAACGCGGCGATCCGTCCGGCCGCGATCACCTCGGGCGCGTGCACCCCGCCCGCTCGCGCCACTTCCGTCGCGCGCAGCTCGTGCGCGGCTCTATCCCCGCCGAAGTAGCGGTCACGGTTCACGTGCCGCACCATCCCGCCGCGCATGTAGCGCCTCACCACCGCCTTTCCGCCATCCGGCAGCACGACCACCGGATGCGGCGCCCGTCCCCCCTCGATCCACTCCTCCGCGCGCCCCTCCCACGCATCCACCAGCACCCCCGCCATCCCCTCGTACCCATCGCGGATGAGGAGGCGGGCACTTCCGACCGAAACGCGAGTGAAGCCCATCATCCAGCCCACCCCAACGGCGATCTCACGCGGAGGCGCGGAGGCGCAGAGGAAAGACGGGGAGGTCTCTCTCTGCGTCTCCGCGTCTCCGCGTGAGCCATGCAGTTGCTGTTCTTGCCCATAACGAGAAGGTGAGGATCGCAAGCCGCGCTGTCAAACGGGCCGGTCGCGTTGACCCGCACCCCTCGGGCGCCTAGCTTTCCACACCATGCCAGCACCGGTCAAACGCCTCCTCTGGGTAGACGACGAGATCGATCTCCTGCGCCCGCACCTGCTCTTTCTGCAGGGGCGCGGCTACCACGTGGACGCCGTCTCCAACGGCGACGACGCGCTGGAGCTCCTCCGCCTGCACCCGTACGACCTGATCCTGCTGGACGAGCAGATGCCCGGCCGCTCGGGGATGGAGGTGCTGGACGAGCTGCGCAGGCTGGACCCCCGCGTTCCCGTGGTGATGATCACCAAGAGCGAGGAGGACCGGACCATGACCGAGGCGATCGGCCGGCGCGTGGCCGACTACCTCGTGAAGCCCACCTCGCCCCGCCAGGTCCTCTCCGTCGTCACGCGCCTCCTGGAAGGCGAGGCGATCCAGCAGCAGGTGGTGGCGCGCGACTTCGCGGGGCGGTTCCGCGAGCTCAACGCCCGCCGCGCCGAGCCGCGCGACTGGCGCGAGTGGGCCGACGACTACTCGGAGCTGGTGGACTGGGAGCTGCGCCTTCGCGAAGCCGGCGAGACGGGCCTGCTCGCCGCGCTGGAGACGCTGCTGGACGACTTCCGCCGCGAGTTCTGCCGTTACATCGCCGAGGTGTACCCCAAGTGGACCGAAGGGGGCTCCGGCGCGCCGCCGCTCTCGGTGGACATCGTGCCGCAGTTCCTGGCGCCGCTGGTGGGAAAGGACCGCGCCGTGCTCTTCGTGGTGATCGACTGCCTGCGGCTGGACCAGTGGCGCGCCCTTCTCCCCATCCTGGAGCCGCTGGCGCAGGTGGAGGAGGCGCTCTACTACTCCATCCTCCCCACCGCGACCCCCTTCTCCCGCAACGCCATCTTCAGCGGGATGTACCCTGACGGCGTGTCCGAGCGGGTGCCGGGGTGGTGGGGGTGGGAGGGCGAGGGGAGCCTCAACTCGTTCGAGGCGGAGCTCTTTCGCGAGCAGCTCAAGCGGCTCACGGGGCTCAGCATGCCCGTGCACTACGACAAGGTGTTCGACGCGGGCGACGGCGAGGCGATGCTGCGCCGCCTTCCCGCGCACCTGGCGCAGCCGGGGGTGACCGCGGTCGTCTTCAACTTCGTGGACCTGCTGACGCACGGCCGCACCGAGAGCACCGTGCTGCTCGAAGTGGCGCGCGACAAGGAAGCGCTGCGGGCCCTCACGCGGCAGTGGTTCGAGCGGTCGGAGGCGCTGACGGCAATCCGCGAGGCGCTGCGCATGGGCGTGCCGGTGCTGGTTACCACCGACCACGGCTCCATCCACTGCCACCGCCCGGCCACCGTCTTCGCCAAGCGCGACACCACGCAGAACCTGCGCTACAAGTTCGGCGCGGACCTGCGCGCCGAGGACCGCACGCTGGCGATGACCATCAAGGACGAGAAGGCGCTGCGCTTCCCGCCGGGGAAGGCGGCGACCAACTACCTGATCGCGCTGGAAGACGTCTTCTTCGTCTATCCCACCAAGCTGCGGCAGTACCAGGCGCGCTACCGGGGCTCCTTCCTCCACGGCGGGGTATCACCGGAAGAGATGATCCTTCCAGTGGCGCTGCTGACCCCGAGATGAAGCTCTACCTCCGCATCCTTCGCTACGTCCGTCCCCACATCGCGCTCTTTTGCTGGGCGATCGTGGCGATGTGCGCGTTCGCCGCGCTCGACGCATTCTCGTTCACGCTGCTCATCCCCTTCCTCAACCTGCTGTTCGGGGGCGACGTGGTGCCCGGCGGGGCGGTGGGCTCCGTCTTCATGGGCGGCGGCGCGGTCGGTGACCTGCTCCGCTGGTCGGTGGGGTGGCTGGTGCAGGGGCGCCCGCCAATGGAGGGGCTGCGCAACGTGGTCGGCTTCCTCTTCGTCGTGTTCCTGGTGAAGAACATCGCCCTCTACGTCTACCAGATCTGCATCTCGGTGGTGGAGGGGCGCGTCACGCGCGACGTGCGCAACGACATCTACGGCCACCTGCTGTACCTGGGCTTCCCCTTCTTCCAGCAAACCCGCGCCGGGCAGGTGATCTCCCGCGTCACCAACGACGTGGAGCAGATGCGCGGGATCGTGGTCGGCAGCATCTCCAAGCTGATCTCGCAGGTGTTCCAGGCGGTGTTCGCGCTCACCTTCATGATGCTCCTCTCCTGGAAGCTCACGCTGGTTTCCGCCCTGTTCATGCCGCCGATGCTGGGCTTGTGGGCACGCCTGCGGAAGCGTTTGCGGCGCGGCGTGCTGCGGGTGCTCAACGCCACCGGCGAGGTCGCGTCGCAGGTGCAGGAGACGGTGAGCGGGATCCGGCTGGTGAAGGCGTCGGGCGCGGAGGAGTGGGAGGGGCAGCGCTTTCGGGCGCTCACGCGCGGGCAGTACAAGGCGTGGGTGAAGAACGAACGCTGGCGCAAGTTCTTTCCGCCGGCCACCGAGATGATCACCGCCACCTGTATCCTGGTGCTGCTCTGGTACGGGAGCTACCTGGTGCTGGAGGAGCGGTCGCTCACGGCGACCGCCTTCCTCGGCTTCCTCACACTGGCCGGCAAGCTGATGTCGCCGGTGAAGTTCATCGCCCAGTTCCCCTCGGTGGTGCAGCCCGGCCTCGCCGCCGCGGAGCGCGCCTTCGAGCTGATGGATGCGCCCGTTGAGGTCAACGACGCCTCCGGCGCGCTCCCGGTGACCGGCTTCCGCGACGAGATCCGCTTCGAGGACGCCGGCTTCGCCTACGCGCCGGGCGTCCCGGTCCTCTCCGGCATCGACCTGCGCATCCGCCCGGGCGAGGTGGTGGCGCTCGTCGGCCCGAGCGGGGCGGGGAAGAGCACGCTCGCCGACCTCCTCCCCCGCTTCCACGACGTCACCGAGGGCCGCATCACCCTCGACGGCGCCGACCTGCGCGAGCTGCGGCTGGCTCCCCTGCGCGGGCTGCTGGGGATCGTCACGCAGGAGACCATCCTCTTCCACGACACCGTGCGCGCCAACATCGCCTACGGCGTCCCCGACGCGCCGCGGGAGCGTGTGGAGGCGGCGGCGCGCGCGGCGAACGCGCACGAGTTCATCGCGTCGCTCCCGGACGGCTACGACACGGTGCTTGGCGAAAAGGGAACGCGCCTTTCGGGCGGACAGCGCCAGCGGATCGCGATCGCGCGCGCCCTCTTCCGCAACCCGCCGATCCTGATCCTGGACGAGGCCACCTCCGCGCTCGACACGGAGAGCGAGCGCCTCGTGCAGCAGGCGATCGACGAGGTGATGGCAGGGCGCACCGTCCTCGTGATCGCCCACCGCCTCTCCACCGTGCGCCGCGCCGACCAGATCGTCGTCCTCGAAAACGGCCGCATCGTGCAGCGCGGCACCCACGACGAGCTCCTCGCCCGCGGCGGCACCTACCGCCGCCTGTACGAGATGCAGTTCGGCGGCGCCGAGGCGACCGGCGTAGGGGCGTGATTCATCACGCCCACCGTTCGCCGCGGACAACCGTTCGCCCGGCGCAACGATCCCGCGTCGCCGGGGGATGAATCCCCCGGCTGGAACGACGCGAAGACGGCTGAAGCCGTCCCGTACACGCCGGCATTGGACCCACGCCACGGTCGTACCGCGCCGCTCAGGGATGCCAGATTGAGAGCGATGCGGCCCGCAGCCCACTTCAGTGGGCTTCGCGTGGTTCCAGCCGGGGGCTTTAGCCCCCGGCGGGCGCGGCACCGGCAACCGTGAGGCGGGCCCCAGTGCCGGTGTTCAACATCCGAATCCAAACGAGCAATCCATAGATGCAAGTACCCCTGTTGGACCTGTCGCTCCAGTATCGCCAGGTAGCGGACGAGGTGATGGAGGCGCTGCGCGGCGTGGTGGAGGATCAGCGCTTCATCCTGGGGCCAGTGGTGGAGAAGCTGGAAGCGGAGATGGCGGCGAAGCTGGGCGTGCCGCACGCCATCGGCTGCGCCAGCGGGACGGACGCCATCCTCCTGGCCGTGCGCGCGCTGGGCGTGGAGCGCGGCGAGGAGGTGGTGACGAGCCCGTTCACCTTCTTCGCCACGGCGGGCGCCATCCACAACGCCGGCGCGCGCCCCGTCTTCGCGGACATCGAGGCCGACACCTTCAACCTCGACCCCGCCGCCGCCGAAGCCGCCATGACCGAGCGCACGCGCGCCGTCATGCCGGTGCACCTCTTCGGCCAGATGGCGGACATGCGCGCCTTCCGCTCCCTTGGCGACCGCCGCGGCGTGCCCGTCATCGAAGACGCCGCGCAGGCCATCGGCGCCCGCCAGCGCGACGGGGAGGGGTGGCTCACGACCGGCACGCTGGGCGACGTCTGCTGCTTCTCCTTCTTCCCCACCAAGAACCTCGGCGCATTCGGCGACGCCGGGATGCTGGTGGCGAACGACGACGCGGTCGCCGAGCGCCTGCGCAAGCTGCGCGTGCACGGCGGCCGGCAGATGTACCACCACGAGGAGGTCGGCTACAACTCGCGCCTCGACGCGCTCCAGGCGGCCGTCCTTTCCGCCAAGCTGCCGTACCTGGACGGCTGGAGCGCCGCCCGCCGCCGCAACGCCGCCTTCTACGACGAAGCGCTCGCGGGACTCGACGGCATCGTGCTCCCGGTAGTGCGCCCCGGCAACGAATCGATCGTGAACCAGTACACGATCCGGGTGACGGACGGCCGCCGCGACGCGCTGCAGGACTTCCTCAAGGCGCGCGGCGTCGGCAGCTCCGTGTACTACCCGATCCCCCTGGACCGCCAGGAGTGCTTCGAGTACCTGGGCTACCGCCCCGGCCAGTTCCCCGAATCGGAGCGCGCGAGCCGCGAAGTCCTCTCGCTCCCCGTCTTCCCGGAGCTCACCGAGGCCCAGCTCGCCTACGTCGCGGATTCGGTGCGGGCGTTCGCGGGGGCGTAGCACCGGGGATAAATCCCCGGGTGTAGCAGGGCGACGCACGTAGATCCATGCAAGCACCCCCTCCCCCAGGCAGTTTTGGGGGAGGGGGATGCGTCGCGGAGCGACGCTGGGGGTGGGGCCCATACCAACGCACAATGTTCATCGTCGCCCACAACGGAGCCCCCATCTGGGGCGGAGCGGAGCGCGCAACGGCCCTCCTCCTGGCGGGGCTGCGGGAGCGGGGCCATCGCGTTCTCCTCCTCTGCAACGAGGCGGAAGTGGCGCGGCGGGCGGAGGAGCTGGGCGTGCCCACCGAGATCGCGCGGCTAGGTGGCGACGCGGCGCTCCACCACGCGGCCGCGATGGGCCGCCGCCTGCGCGCGCTCCGGCCCGACGCGTTCATCGTGGGGACGTTCCGCAAGCTCTTCCTCGCATCGCTGGCGGCGCGGCTGGGCGGGGTGCGGCGGGTGGTGGCGCGCGTGGGGCTGGAGTCGGATACGCCGCGCAGCGCCAAGTACCGCTTCGTGCTGGCGCGCTGGGTGGATGCCGTGGTGGTCAACGCCTCGCGGATGCGCCCCGCGTTCGCCGCGCTCCCAGGGTGGAGCGATGCGCGCGTGCCCGTGATCCACAACGGCGTCACCGCGCCCGCGGGTGCAGGGTCGATGCGAGCGGAACTGTGCATACCCCCGGGTGCGCCGGTGGTGGGAACGGTGGCGCGGTTGGCGCGGCAGAAGCGGATCGACCGGCTCCTCCACACCGTCGCGCTCCTGCCGCCGGAGACGCACTGCGTGGTGGCCGGCAGCGGCGGGCGCCTGGAGCGGTTGCGCACCCTGGCGAATGAGCTGGGGATCGGCGCGCGCGTGCACTTCGTGGGGCATCGCGACGACACCGGCACTGTGCTGGCGACGCTCGACGTCTTCGTCACCGCGTCCGACTCCGAGGGCCTGAGCAACGCGATGCTGGAAGCGCTGGCTTGTGGAGTCACCGTCGTGAGCACGCCCGTGAGCGGCGCCGAAGACGCACTGGAGCCGCTCCCCGACGGCCGCCGTCCGGGCACGGTCGCAGGGTGGGAGCCGGAGGAATTGGCCGCCGCCATCCGCCCCATCCTGGACGATTCGGAGATGCGTGCGCGCATGGGCGAGGCGGCGCGTGAGAGGGCGGAGGAGCGCTTCGGAGTCGCGGGGATGCTGGACCGCTGGGAGCGCGTGCTGCGCGCGGACGCGGCGTGAAGGTCGTCATCCACAGCGCGGCTACGGAGCTGCGCGGAAGTGAGCGGCAGGCGCTCCTCATCGCCACCGAGCTGGCGCGGCGCGGGCATGAGGTGGTCGTGTCGTGCGACCCGCGCGCACCCTTTCGCCAGGCGCTCGCCCGAAAGAACGTGCGTACCGCCGCCGTGCGCCCTCGCGGCGACTTCGACCCCTGGAACTTCGCGCGCTTCGTGCTCTGGCTGCGGCGCGAGCGGCCCGACGCGCTCCTGCTGACCACGTGGAGGCGCATCCCGACCGCCGCGCTCGCCGGGCGCGCTGCGAGGGTGCCTAAGGTGGTGCTGCGCCTCGGCATTCCGCGCCCGATCCCCGCGCGGCGCGACTTCCGGCTCGCCTTTCGCCACTGGATCGACGCCCTGATCGTCAACTCGCCCGACGTGCGCGATCGTTTCCTCGCCTCCGCGCCCTGGTTCCGCCACGACCGCGTGCACCTGGTGCTCAACGCCGTGGAGCCCGTGCTCCCGAGTGCGGCCCCGCTGCGCCAGGAGCTGGGCGTGCCGTCCGATACGCGGCTTGTGGTGAGCGCGGGCGGGCTGGAGCGCCGCAAGGGCTTCGACCTCCTCCTCGAGGCCTTTGCGCGGCTGCGCGACCGCCGCGCCTGGCTCGCCATCGCCGGGACCGGGCCGGATGCGGACCCACTGCGCACAAAGGCCGATGCGCTCGGGATCGGCGAGCGCGTGCGGTTCCTCGGCCAGAGGCGCGACATGCCGGAGGTGATCGCCTCCGCGGACGTGTTCGTGCTGGCCAGCCGCAAGGACAGCCTAGCGAACGTGATGCTGGAGGCGATGGCGCTCGGCATTCCCGTCGTCGCGACCGCCGCCGGGGGCGTGCCGCTCGCGCTGGGTGCCGCCGATGACGCGCCGCCAGCCGGCTGGATCGTCCCCGTGCGCGACGCGGATGCGCTGGCCCGCGCGCTCGACGAGCTTCTCGCGACGCTGGATGCCGATCCCACCACCGTCACGGCGCGCACGGAGGAGGCGCGGCGGCGCGTGCGCGAGTGGTTCAGCGTGGAGCGCATGGTCGATAGCGTGGAGGCGGCGCTGAACCCGGAGCCCTCTCGATGAGCGACTTCCTCTTCGCCGCGCGCCGCCGTGCGCCCGGCGAGCTCCGCGGCGTGCTCCACCGCTACCTGGGCGCCGTCGCCGCGGAGATCGTGGAGCACCATGGCGCGTGGGGCTCGCTAGCGGTCGTCCGTGCGCCACACGATGGCGATGTCGTGGTAGAGGACGAGCGCTCGATCTCGGTCCTCGTCGGCCTGCCCATCGCTCGGATTGCGCCACATGCGCCGGGTCTGGCGTCAAAGGGGCCGCGGCGCGGGGTGGTGCATGAGGTTCTGGCGAACGGGCCGGCGCTTCCGTGGCACGAACGGCTCGACAGCGGGTTCGCGGCGCTGCGGGTCGACACCGAGCGCGGCGGCGGGATGGTGGTGACGGACATCGCCTCCTTCGTACCCGTCTTCTTCGCCGATGGCGTGATCGGGACGCACCCGGACGCGGTCGCGCGCGCGGCCGGACGCCACCGCGACATCGACGAGGTCTCCGCCGCGGGTCTCCTGCTCAACTTCAGCAGCACCTTTCCGCACACCCTCTTCCGCGGCGTCGAGCAGTTCCCGCCAGCGACCGCGCGCAGCTTCGACCCGAGTGGCGCGTGGATGGAGGACGCGCACACTTACTGGCGACCCACCGAGGACAACCCGTACGCCTCGCGCACCGATGCGGCCACGGCTCTGCGCGAGGCGCTGGTGGAGAACCTGCGCGAGTCGTGCGGCGAGCTCCCCGTCGCCGGCATCCTCCTCAGTGGCGGCGAGGATGCGCGGGCGGTGCTCGGCGCCGTGCCGCGCGGGCCGGAGGTGCGCGCATTCGTGTACGCGGACTGGGAGAACCGTGAGGTGCGCGTAGCTCGCGACGCCGCGCGGGCGTACGGCGCGAAGCTGACCTTTGGCGCGCGCCGGCCGGACCACTACCTCAACGGGCTTGAGACGGTGGCCGCGCTGCTGGGGAGCGGACAGCTCTTCATGGACGTGCACGGCTACGGCTTCCACGAGTCGCTCGGGCTGCGCGAGCTACCCATCGTGCTCGGCGGCCTCTCCTCGGACTCGTTCCTCAAGGGCGAGCACGCGCCTCCCGCGTCGGCGCCCGGCGCCCCGTTTCCGGTTCCAGACGCCCCGGAGATGCGAGCGGATCTCCTGCAGGCGGTGGCGGAGCGGCGCACCGTCTTCCGCCGCTGGCTGGAGGAGTTCCGCCCGACGACGGCGCAGGAGTGGGAGAAGCTGTACCCGTTCACGCAGCGCAAGCACTCGGCGAACTTCCACGGCAACCGGCGGCTCTTCGCGAGCCACGAGCCGTACCACTCGGTCGCGATCGTGGCGCTGGCGGGCGCGGTCCCGCTCCGCTGGAAGCAGGGGAGGGCGCTCTTCCACCAAGCGATGAAGCCGCTCTTCGCGCCGTCCTGGCACGTGCCGCACTCGCGCTGGCGCTATCCGTACTTCGGTCGCGCCGCCAACCTCCCGCTGACCGTTGGGCTGCGGGTGGCCCGTGGGGTGCGCGCCGTTGTGACCGGTGAGGTGCGCGCGCGGCAGGGGCCCTGGCCCAAGTGGCGGAGCGTCGTAGAGTCGCCGATGATGGCGGAGAAGCGGCGCGCCTATCCCGTCACCGCCACCCCGATCGCCGCCGCCTTCAACGCGACACGCGAGGAAGATGTGGAGCGGGCGGTGGCGCATTGGCATCCGCTCAGGCAGCTCCTGCTCCTCCAGCTCTCCTACCTCACCCGCGGGGAGTAGGCGATGCGCATCTGTATCGTCCTCCTCACCGGTCTGGGCGACGTCATCCACGGGCTCCCACTGGCCAACGCGCTCCGGGATCAGGGCCACAGCATCACCTGGATCGTGGAGCCGATGCCCGCGCCCGTCCTCCATCCCCATCCGTCGATCGACGAGGTGGTGGTCTACCGGAAAAAGGATGGGGTGCGCGGCGTGGCGGAGCTTGCGCGGGCGCTATCGGCGCGCCGCTTTGACGTCACGCTGAACCTCAACGTGTACACGAAAAGCGTGTGGCCCACGCTCCTTTCGCGCGCCCCGTTGCGCATCGGCTTCGACCGCGCGCGCTCGTTCGAGGGCGTCTGGCTCGCCTCCAACCGCCACCTTCCGCCGACGCCGCGCGCGCACACCCAGGAGATGTTCCTCCAGTTCCTGGACGTGCTCGGCGTGGCGCGTCTGGAGCCGCTGGAGTGGCGCATCCCCTTCACGGACGAGGAAATCCGCGCGCAGGCCGAGTTCTTTGGCGCCCTCGACGGGCGCCCCGTCGCCGCGCTGGTCCCCGCATCGGCCAACCGCAAAAAGGACTGGCTACCGGAGCGCTACGCCGCCGTCGCGGACGCCCTCGAGCGCGACTTCGGCTTTCGCGCGATGCTGGTGGGGGGGCCCGGCGAGCGCGAGAACGCCCTCGCACGCGAGATCGCCGAGCGCGCCGCCGTCCCACCCGTGTGGGCGATGGGCGATGGCATCCGCCGCCTGATGTGGACGCTGGCCGGTTGCAGTCTTGTGATCGCGCCGGACACAGGGCCGGTGCACATCGCCCGCGCGTTCGGGGTGCCCGTCATCGGGCTGTACGGCCACACGAATCCCTGGCGCGTGGGCCCGTACCGCGCCTTTGAGGACCTGTGGATCGACCGCTACACGGAGCCCGGCGCCACGCCCGATCCATCGCACTGGGATCCACGCCACGGCCGCATGGAGCAGATCACCATCGAGGACGTATTGGAGCGCGTCCAGCGCGCCATCGGCCGCTACTCTGCCGGTGGCACGCCTCGGCCGCGCGTAGACGAACCCCCCGGCACGTGCTAAACTGCGCCTCCTCCCCAGTTCGTTCCCTTGCATCCACTTGCCTCACGCGGAGGCGCGGAGACGCGGGAGAGAAAAAATCCGCGCCTCTCCTCTGCGTCTCTGCGTCTCCGCGTGAGATGCTGTTAGGGATCTATAAGGATGACCGAGAAGCTTGAGCCCCGCCACACCGCCACGCACCGGGTGGAGTACGCCCTCGCACGGACGCTGGAAACCGCTGTCGCCACGCTGCCGGAGGGCGCGGCGGACGCGGTGGGGCGGCGCGTGGGGCGCATCGTGCACGGGATGGGGATCCGGCGGAAGGTGGTCGAGTCCAACCTGCGCCTCGCCTTCCCGCAGGCCGACGAGGCGGGGATCGAGCGCACCGTCCGCGCCAGCTACGAGCACCTGGGCCGCGAAGCCGCCGCCATCCTGCGCCTCTCCAAGCTGGACCCGCAAGCGGTCATCGAGCGAACGGACGTGACCGAGGACTGGCCCAAGCTGCAGGCAGCACTGGGCGAAGGACGCGGCGTGCTCCTGGTGACGGGCCACTACGGCAACTGGGAAATCGCCGCCGCGGCGGTAGCGGCGCGAGGAGTCCCCATCGCGGCGATCGTTCGGCGCCAGGGGAACCGGCTGGTGGACGAGCGGCTGGACGCCCTGCGCCGCAAGCTGGGCGTGGAGACGATCTACCAGAGTGAGGCGCCGTCGCGCGTGCCCCGCGTGCTGCGCAAGGGCGGCATCGTGGGGATCGTGGGCGACCAGGACGCGCGGCGATCGGGCGTTTTCGTCCCCTTCTTCGGCCGCCCGGCGAGCACGCACCGCGGCCCCGCGCTCTTTGCGCTCAAGCTGCGCGCGCCCGTCTTCGCGTGCGTGGCGCGGCGGCTCCCCGGCGGCGCGGTGCGCTACGTCGTGGCCGGCCAGCAGATCGTCACGGAGCGCACCGGCGAGCTGGAGACGGACGTCCGCACGCTGACGGCGGCGCTGGCGGCGCGGCTGGAGGCAGAGGTCAGGGAGGCGCCGGAGCAGTACTTCTGGTTCCACCGGCGCTGGAAGAGCAAGCCGCCGCCGGAACCCGCCCCTGCCGAGCAGGGTACCCACACGACACAAAGCGCCGAGCGCGCGGCACCGGACGAGGACGAGGCGTGATCTACATCTGCATTCCCGCGCTGGACGAAGCGCCCACCGTGGGCGTGCTCCTGTGGAAGGTCCGCCAGGTGATGGCGGAGTTCGGGCGCGACTTCCACCTGATCGTGGTGGACGACGGGTCGACCGACCACACGCAGGAAGTGCTGGAGCCGTATGCCCGCGTCCTGCCGCTGACCGTGCTCCGCAATGAGCGCACGATGGGCTACCCGGCGGCGGTCGAGCGCCTCCTTCGCGAGGCCGTGGCCCGCTCCACGCACCCCAAACGCGACGTGGCCGTGTTGCTCCAGGGCGACTTCACCGAATCGCCGGACGACGTCCCCGCGCTGGTTCGCAAGGTGGAGGGCGGGGCGGACGTGGTGGGGACGGTGGTCGCCGCGACGGATCGCGAGCTGCCGCGCGCCGAGCGCTGGGCGCGCCGCGGGCTGCCGTGGCTCCTCTCGGGACGCGCCCTGCCGCGCGAGATCCGCGACCCGCTCTCCGGCTTCCGCGCGTACCGCGTCGCCGTGCTCAAGCGGGCGCTGGCCGCAAGCGAGGGGAAGCCACTCCTTTCGCGCCCGGGGCTCGCCGCCAACGTGGAGCTGCTCGCGGCCGTCGCGCCGCACGTGCGCCGGGCGGACGCCGCGGAGGTGTCGCTGCGCTACGCGCGCCGCGAGCGCGAGACCCGCTTCCGCACGTGGGGCACGGTGAAGGAGGTGTGGAACCTGGCGCGCCGCACACCCCGCCGCGGTCCTGCGCCGGTGGAGGCCGAACCAGCCAGGGCGGCGCCCACGGAGGGTGCGCGCCCGTCGCGCAGGGGCCCGCGCGGAACCAACGAATCCGGAGCTGCGAAGCCGGAATAAAACGACGATAGAGGGATGCACTTCTTTTCGATAGGCGGGATGGGCAGGGCGGCGCTGGCCGTGCTCGGCGTGGCGATCCTCGCCGCGGCGGGGCGCGCGTCCGACCCGCAGCGGCTGTACGGCCCCGGCGAGCGGGCGGAGTACCGGGTGCGGCTGGCCGGCGTCGGCGTGGGCCGCGGGTCGCTGGAGATGCTGACGGTGCAGAACGTCAACGGCCGCCCCGCGTACCACGCGCGGATGACGGTGCAGGGCGGCGTGCCCGGCGCGCGCGTGAACGACCTGTACGAGACCTGGATCGACACGGCGGGGGGCTACTCGCGCCGCTTCCACCAGAAGCTGCAGGAGGTCCGCTACCGGCGCGACCGCACCTACGACTTCAACCCGGAGCGCCGCACCTGGCGCCGCGACAACGGCGACACGGGCACGCTCCCCACCAGCCGGCCGCTGGACGACCTGTCGTTCCTGTACCACGTGCGTACGCTGCCGCTGGAAGTGGGGAAGACGTACACGCTGCGCGACTACTTCAAGGAAGACGGCAACCCCGTCGTCCTGCGCGTGGTGCGCCGAGAGACGGTGGAGGTCCCCGCCGGCCGCTTCCGCACCATCGTGGTTCGCCCCAGCATCCGGACCAGCGGCCTCTTCAGCGAGGGCGGACAGGCGGAGGTGCACTTCACCGACGACGCGCGCCGCGTGGTGGTCCTCATCCGCAGCCGGGTGCCGGTGGTGGGCTCGCTTACGATGCACCTGGAACGCTACCAGCCCGCGCGCTGACCCGCACCCTGCCCTCCACGTGACCGACGACTCCACTCCATTCAGGTCCGCCCCAGGCCCCGCGCCCGAGGCGGACCTTTCGCTGGTGCGCACCGTCCCGGTGGCCGGGCGCCCCAACAAGGTGCTCGCGGAGCAGTTCGCCGCTCCCGTCCCCGCCGAGCCGGCGCAGCGCACCTTCTCCGCCTTCCTCACCTCGCTCCCCCACATCCTCCAGGCCGAGTCGTTCCTCGCCGTCGCCGACGCCATCGCGGACGCCGTTCGTCGCGAGCGCGCGGTGGTGTGGATGCTGGGTGGCCACGTGGTGAAGACGGGCCTCGCGCCGCTCCTCATCGACCTGATGCGGCGCGGCGCCGTGTCGCACCTGGCCTCAAACGGCTCCGCGGGGATCCACGACTACGAGATGGCGCGCTGGGGCGGCACCAGCGAGGACGTGGAGGCGGGGCTGGCGGACGGCTCGTTCGGGATGGCGGAGGAGACGGGGCGCGACATGAACGCGGCCCTGACTCGCGGGATGGGCGCGGGGTGGGGGATGGGCGAGGCGCTGGCCCGCGACCTGGACGAGCGCAAGGATCTGGCGTACCCGGATCTCTCGCTCCTCCTCCAGTCGCACCGCCTGGGCATCCCCTACACGCTGCACCCCGCCCTCGGCGCCGAGATCATCCACCAGCACCCCGCCGCGGACGGCGCCGCCATCGGCGCCACCGGCCACCATGACTTCCGCCGCCTCGCCGGCGCCCTCCCGCGCCTGGATGAAGGAGGCGTGGTGATCAACGTGGGCTCCGCCGTGGTGATGCCGGAGGTCTTCCTCAAGGCGCTGACCGTCGCGCGCAACCTCCACGCGGGAAAGCCGGGCCGGTTCACCGCCTGCAATCTGGACATGCAGGCGCACTACCGCACGCGCGTCAACGTCGTGGAGCGCCCCACGCGCCACAGCGGCGGCCGCGGCTTCCACATCACCGGCCACCACGAGATCATGGTGCCGCTGCTGGCGTGGGCGGTGGTGGAACGGTTGTAGCGGTTCCGCGTAGCAACGCCGTATGAGCCCGATACCACGAACCGGTATCCCGTAGCGGAATGGACACTTGCGCACGTAGCCGAATGCCGTCTACTTACTGGGCGGTTCGGCGGCTTGCCTTAGCCGCTGCGCACGAATGCAGTGCATCTACACCATAGGTTTACGGCATGAGCCGAATCATCGAACTGCCCGAACCCGTGTACGAGGCGTTGCGCGATGCCGCCGAAGCCAGCGGCGTTAGCCCGGCAGCGTGGATCGCCGCACAGGTGGGCGCGCCCACCGAGCCCGGGTCCGGGCCAACGGCTCGAACACTCGCTGAGTTGTTCGCCGGCCGCGTGGGCCAGATCGCGAGTGGAGGGCGGGAACCGCTGTCTGAAGGCGCGGGCGAGGCCTTCGTGGAGCACCTGGAGGCGAAGCGGCGCGCAGGTCACCTGTGACTCTCTGCGACGCCGGGCCGCTGGTGGCGCTCATCGACCGCGATGATGCCCACCATTCTCGGTGTGTGGCCCTGCTCGGGAAGTTGCCTCCTGGCCCGTTGCTCACCACCTGGCCCTGCTTCACTGAAGCCATGTACCTGCTGGGCCGTGCCGGCGGCTTCCCTGCGCAGGATGTGCTCTGGGGCTATGTGAGTGACAATCTGGTCATGCTGCATCCACCCGACGAAGCGGAGCAGGACCGCATCCGGGTGCTGATGCGGCAGTACCACGATACGCCGATGGATCTGGCCGATGCTTCTCTGGTTTCGGCCGCCGAACGGTTGAGCCTGCGCCGCATTTTCACCGTCGACCGGCACTTCCGTGCGTATCGGATCAACGGAATGCACGCATTCGATATTCTACCATAGCCGCATCATCCCTGGCGCTCCCGGAGTTCTCGCTCTTCATCCAGCCGCACCACCGGGGCACCCCCTACATGCTGCACCGGTGCTCCGAGCGGAGGTCATCCACCAGCACCCGCCGACGGAGCCGATCCGGTTCTGTCTCGCATCCGGAGTTACCCGGATGGTGGCCCCGGTACCCCATCCGCGATGGCGTCGACCGACGAACTATACCGCGAGATGTACCCTGCTGATGGCTTAGTCAGGCGCACTCAACCCGCTGGACAGAGAATGCTCGGGACTTTGATGAGGTCGCCGATCCGGGCCACGCTCGCGGCGGTCATATTGACGGCGGGAACTGCCTGGGCCGCGGCTTTCGATTTCAATCCTCCACCGAACGGGAGAACGGAGGAGCTGGCGGACTCCGCCGCGTTTTCTCTGGTGGTGGCGCGCTTTCTCCAGCAGCACACCGGGCCGGTTCGCATCGATCCTGCCCCACCCGTTCATCTCGGTGCGGCCGCAGCGACAAGGCGAACAGGTTTAGGATCAACGGATGAACAGCTGCTACGGAAGCGCCGCGCGCACCTCGCATCTCTCGGGGTGCCGGAGGACTCGCTCGAGCGCGCGCTCGGCTGCGTCCTGAGTGGGTTGGAAACGCCTGCCGAGCGCGAGCGCGTGCGCGAGGGGTGTCCAGAATGGGCGCCGTACTCCGGATTGGCGGTTGAGCTGCCGACCCGAACTGAATCCAACCTCAAACCGACGGGACTCGTCGGGATAATGGGGCCGTGGCGGGTCCGGGCAGTTGAATATGCAGTCCATCCTACTCAGCGCCGCAGTTGGGCGGTGTACGACTATTACCTCTCGCCTTGTGAGCGCTCCTGGAGGGTGGTTGGCCGGTCGACGGTTGTCCACGCGAACTGAACGACAGACCGTCGCGATGTACATCCCTGGGCTGCGAATCCTCCAGGTTAGTGACCACGCCTGAGCAACCGGAGGCCTGTCTCGCGCGCATATCGACCCAAGTATCCTGGGCCGGCTCAGACAGCATGCGTTCATCGTCACCAGAGTTCTGGACGCACGCGTGGGAGTACTCGCCTTCTTATCAACGAGCACTCGCGTCGATGAGGGGGGAGCCTTGCCGATCAAGGCACTGATGGTAGATGTCGACGGCGTTCTAGTCGACGGGCGGCCGGAAGACGGGCGTCACTGGCAGGCGTCGCTCGAAGAGGATCTTGGACTCACCTCTGAGATGCTGAATGAGGTGTTCTTTGCCCCTTCCTGGGCGAACATCGTCCTCGGTCGGGCCGGCTTGATGGAGCATCTGACGACCGCACTTCTGAGGATCGCTCCGCATGTAAGTCCGGCTGAGTTCGTGTCGTACTGGTTCGAAAAGGATTCGCGTTTGGCCGCAGCATTGTTGCCTGAGATCTCGCTGGTTCGCTCCGCGGGAATCCGGGTGTATCTGGCGACCAATCAAGAACACCTGAGAGCCGCCTATCTGATGGAGAAGCTCGGTTTGGCGGAGCATGTGGACGGCATCTTCTACTCCGCGCGCCTCGGAGCAAAGAAACCGGACATGGAGTTCTTTGCAAAGGTCCAGGCGGCCGTGGGGCTGCATGGAGATGAAATGCTGCTCATCGACGACGACAGCCGAAATGTCGAGGCCGCGTTGAGGGCGGGATGGCAGGCGCTTCATTGGACGAGAGAGAGCTCACCCGGCATCATGCGCAGCTTGTGTGTATGATGTGTCCGTGGAAGGACTCGCGACGACGCTGGCCAGGTAGCGGATATGCAGACGCAGACGTTCGGTTGTGAACATTGCTGGCCCGCGGAAGCACGCGCGGCGTGGGAGGCTCGCGCGGGCCTCAGGCGTGTGAGAACGCTGATCGGCGAATCCCATTTCATCGTCTCGCTCCTCACCTGCCCTCGCTGTGCGCAGCGGTACGTCTCCATCTTCACCGAGACGATTGACTGGACTGATGGCGAGGACCCGCAGTACTGGACGCTCCTGCCGATCACGGCGGCCGAGGCCGATGGCTTGATTCAGCGGGCGGCTTCTCTGGATGAGACCACCCTTAACGCGCTGGGGCCTGAGAGGCGTTCCCTCCGGCGCGACAGCCCCAAGGACAAGCCGCCGCGTGTGTTCTGGGAGTCCGGCATCCTCGTCGGCCCGCACGACTGATGCTCAGCCGGCGCCGTCACGGTCCGTGGGTTCCGTGCTCGACACGCTGACCTACGCCTGCTGGACTGCGCCGCCGGATTCCTCCAAATTGGGACATGCGGCTCCTCACCCTTCTGCGGCCGAAGCCTTCCGGGGCGCGGCATGCGGCTTAACCGTGATGTTGGGTGACCTTTCACTCTCCAGTTACCGGCCAGTGAGATATCGAATTTTCCTGGGGCTCGGGCCTGTTGTCTTACTGGCGGCGTGTGCCATGAAGGGCACGACGCTACAGCCCCTCCAGAATCGCATGGGCGCACTGGAGGGGGCGCGGCTCTGCGGGGTCGTGACCGCGATCGAGATCGAGGATGCGCGGGACAGCGTCTCCGATCGTGCGATCCGGATTCCTACCTTCTCGACAGGCCGACAGCGCGATACCATCAGACCCGCGCTGTCGGAGGATCTGCGGCAGATAATCCGCGCGGAACTGACCCGCAGGATCAACGGTGGAAGCACTGAGTACCGGGTACGGGTTCGCGTGCTCGACGGCATCCAGGCGTACCGGGCACGCAGGCTCTCCGAAGAGGAGACAGCGCGGTGGGAGACGGAGGTCAGCCTCCAGGGTCCCCGGCGGACGGTGAGCGCCACGGGAGGCCTCGAGTACTTCGTCAGCTCGCGTGACGCCTCCCGCAGCTTCTCGGACACCCTCTCAAATCGAGTGCTGCAGCTCAGCGTCGCCGAGGCGTTTCGCACTGCATCGGCTTTGATCATCCGGCAGGGGGGAGGTGGTTGCGCGGAGGTGCGTTCGACCGACGCCCGGCAGTCGCTCAATGATGTGCCAATCGTCCCCGCAGCTCCACGCGGAGAGCGGCGCGAGAACTCCCGACGCGCTGTAACTCGCGGCCGCAGTAGCAGAGGGCTGTACGGTCTTCGTGACCAACCCGCCATCTTCCTTCTCTCCCGGGCTGCGGATCCTTCAGGCTGGGACCACACGTGAGCAGCTGGTGGAGCGGTCCCGCCGGGTACGGGCCCATCAGGAAGATCTCCGCCTCGGTTCGCTCTCTCACCACCTCAGCTTCCACATGAGGCACACAGCTCTCAGTGACGTTGGCAGAAATTGCCCTAATACGGCTGTCCGGATACATTAGACGGGTGACGCAACCGCCCTCACTATAAGGCAGCCTTCCCATGAGTACACCGACAGACACTGCTACAATGCGCCGCCTTGTCCAGATCAGGGCGAAGCAGCTCAAGGACGAGGGAACAGGGTACCTCGCTGCTCGGAATCAGATCGCGGAAGAAATTTACGACGCTGAACGGGGGAAGAATTCTCCAATTTCTACCATCCAGAATGCCGAGGGCTTCGGTGCAATGAGTGGTGGCATCGACCTCAGCAAGCTGCCCTGGAAGGAAATCCTCGCTGCCGTATCCGGGGTTGTCGGCTGGATAGTCACCAGAGCAAAGAACCGGGGTGCGGCGATTAAGGGCATTGCGGACACGATCGCGCCCTGGGTTTCTGAGGTTTATGAGACGTAAGGTTGCCCCCTTCGCTACTTAACGGAAGTGCTGCAGGCATCAGTTGGCCGGGCATTCTTCCGCCGCAGAAATGGACAGCGGGAGCGGGCTCTGCGCGCGTTGTGCGCATTTCGGTCCTGTGCAACTGTGCCTGAGGGCGTTCGCCAGGTCGCTTCACTCACTCGATTTACTTTTGGAGGTATTCCCCGATGAGCACGGGCGCCATCAACCATACTCGCCCCGTCACTATCTCCGTGGATCTAGTTGTCGCATCCCGCAGAGTGGAGGATGGGTTTTTTTCAGGCTGCAGCCCGCGTGAGATTGTAGAGTCTGCCGACCGGTATAAGAAGTTCCTGACGCTCATCCAGAGGTATCCGGAAGCTATCATCGCGCCGACGCGGGATATCGACGAGATGTGGCATCTGCACATGCTTCATCCGGTTGCTTACTATCACGACTGCATGTCGAGCTTCGGGGAGATTATCGATCACGATGGCGGTTTCGGTAGTGAGCCCGAGGAAGCGCCAGTACTCGCTGCCACGTTCCGCTACACATCCGAACTGTGGCAGCAGGAATATGGTGAATCTTATGCCAGCAACGACGAAGGGTCAGTCAAATGCACCCGTAACTGCGTCAGCCGCTGCAAGCGGGCGTGCAAGACGAACTAATGCGACTGGTCGGTGGAGAGGTCCGAGGAAGTCTGCCTCCGCAGGCACCCCTCACCTCCCCCGCAGCGCCGTGTTCGGCAGCGGGCCGGGGTCGGCGTGGCCGGTGTCGCGGAGGAAGTCGAGGATGGCAGTGTTGAATTGCTCGGCGGCGTCGAAGATGACGGCGTGGGCGGCGCGGGGGATCACGTCGCAACGCGCGCCGGGGAGCGCCGCTGCCACGGATTCGGCGAACCATACCGGGACCACCGGGTCGCGCTCGCCCACCACCACGCGCGCGGGGACCCTGACGCGCGCGGCGGTGCCGAAGAGGTCGTGGTGCTTCGCCTTCCACCAGGTCAGGAACCACCGCACCAGGCCCGCGCGCAGGTACGCCTCCGCGATCCAGGGGACGAGCGACAGAGGCTCGCGGAACATGTCGCGCGCGAAGCCGATGATCTCGCGGATGCGGCGCTTCTCGCTGCGGTCGCCGGTGGGGGCGGCGAGGAGGAGGGCGACGGCGCGGCCGGGATGGTCGGCGGCGAGGTCCACGACGGTCTGGCAGGAGAGCGAGTGGCCCACGTACGCGGCCGGCGGCAGCCCCATCGCGTCCGCCCAGTCCGCGAGGGCCGCCGCCTGCTCGTCGATGTCCAGGCCGCGCCAGGGGCCGTCGGTGCGGCCGAAGCCGGGGAGGTCGGGGGCGAGGACGCGCAGGCCGGCGGCGGCGAGCGGCGGGCCGTTGCGCACCCAGTAGTCCGCCGAGCAGCCGAGGCCGTGCACGAGGACCAGAGCGGGCCCGCTCCCCGCCTCACGGTAGCGCACGGCGATCCCGTTCACCTCCACCCGCCGCGTCACGATCCACTCCGCGGCGGCGCGGCCCAGCGCCTCGCCGGGACGCGTCACTCCCCCACCTGCTCGCCCGCGAGGAAGCCGAGCACCAGCCGGTTGAAGGCTTCCGGCTGGTCCACCATGGGGTTGTGGAAGGCGTGCGGGATCACCGCCAGCCGCGCGCCGGGGATGGTGGCGCGGAAGACGTGCGCGTTCTCCAGCGGGATGACGGCGTCGCCCGCGCCCCAGATCACCAGCGTCGGCTGGGTGAGCACGGGGAGCAGCGGGCGCACGTCGTCGCGCAGGATGTTGCGGAGCCCCTGCGCCACCGCGAACGGACCGGCGGAGAGCGCGTCGCCCCAGATGACGGGGAGGAAGGCCGGGTCGCCCCACTGCTTGGGCGGGGCGAGCTCGTAGACGAAGCGCACCACCGAGCTGATGGTGACAGGCCGCGGGAGCCCGGCGGCATCGGCCAGCACCAGCCGGCGGATGCGCTCCGGGTGGCGCGCGGCCACGTGCACGGCCAGGTGTCCGCCCATCGAGTGCCCCACCAGGTGCACGGGACCCGTCCGCGCGACGTCCATCCACTTCGCGAAGACGGAGGCCACGTCCGGCATGGCGGGCAGCGGCCCGGGGCAGCGGCTGCGCCCGAAGCCGATCAGGTCCGGCACCACCACGCGGTAGCGCGCCGACAGCGCCGGGATGTTGCGCTGCCACCAGCGCGACGATCCGCTCAGGCCGTGGATCAGCACCAGCGTCTCGGCGGTCGCATCGCCGGCTTCCACCCAGTGCACGCGGTAGGGGCCGACGTCCGCGGACGACGCGCGCAGGCCGAGCGTGTGCCACCACGCACGCGCCACCGGCCACCTCCACCGCTCCCGAACCGGGCCCCGCTCGATCCCCCCGCGCGCCATCATCCCCCTCCGCCGGACGTTCCTTCCACGAGGCCGCAACCTCCTTACGCGCCGGGGGTAGCAAAGGACGGACCCCGGAGTTTCCAAAACGCCGAAAAAGTGCTATATTACCATACATTTGCAACGCACCACTCTCCCCTCCGCGCGAGGGGTTCTTTTTTCGCGACTTGGAGGCCTTTTGAGCAGAAACCGCGATCGTGATCGGAAGCCGCAGCGTTCCTCCGCGCCCTCGGCGCTGGAAGAGGCTCGGAACGAGCTGTTCAGCCACATCCACCGCTGCGGCGTGCTTCGCGCCGAAGCTGAGCAGCAGGAGGAGTGGATGAAGGATACGGTGGACTTCATGGGCGAGCGCTATCCGGCGCTGACCCGCGAAGAGCTGGACGAGCTGGCTGGGATCGGGCTGCGCTTCTGCCGCCCGGTGATCGCCAACTCGCCCGTCGAGGTTGAAGCGGAAGCCGAAGCCGTCAGCTTCGAGGCGGAAGCCGAAGCCGAGACAGAGACCGAGACCGCCGCGGCCTGACGCGGCGGCCGCACGGAGGGCCGGGATAGCGCCGAGAGGGTTCGGCGCGCCGGCCGCTCCGCGCGATTCGGGGAGCCCGGGTGGGCCGGGCTCCCTTCCTACGTACACCTCGCATGGATCCTGAACCTGGCGGTCTAAGCATCCTCGCAGTGCTGGGCCTCGTGCTGGTCAACGCCTTCCTGGTGGCCGCCGAGTTCGCCCTCCTCTCCGTTCGCCGCACCCGAATCGAGCAGCACGTCCGCCAGGGCGACACCCGCGCGGCCCGCGTCCTTCCGGCGCTCGGCCAGCTGGAGGAGCTGCTCTTCGCCGGCCAGGTCGGCCGCAGCCTCGTATCCATCCTCCTGGGCACCTACGCCCTCGCGGCCTCGCGCGCGCACCTCGTGCCGCTGCTGGGTCCCGTCCGCGCGCTCCCCGTCTTCGGCTCGACGGCCGCGGTCGCGGACGTCATCGCCATCGCGGTCGTTGTCGTTCTGCACGCTACGCTGGGGCAGCAGGTTCCCAAGCTGGTGGCCGTGCACCGCGCGGAGCCGGTGGCGGCGGTGCTGGGCTATCCCGTGCTGCGCGCTCTGTGGGTGGTGTTCTGGCCCGTGCTCAAGCCGCTGGAGTGGTGCGTGCGGCTGGCGCTGCGGCCGTTCGGGCTGGGCGGCGCCGGCTTCGCGCACCTCACCGAGCCGGACGAGGAGCTGCGCATGCTGGTGGCCGCCGGCGCCGACCCCACCGAGATCGAGGAGGACGAGCGCGAGATGATCCGCGGCGTCTTCGGCTTCTCGGACACGGTGGCGCGCGAGGTGATGACGCCGCGCACCGCCATGGCCGCCATCCCGGTGGGCGCTTCCTTCGAGGAGATGCTGGACGTCTTCTTCGAGGAGGGCCACTCGCGCCTCCCCGTCTTCGAGGGGACGATCGACACCATCGTGGGCGTGATCCTCATCAAGGACCTCTTCCCCCTGCTGCGCGATGCCGAGCGGCGCGCCGGGTTCGACATGCGCGCCGTGATGCGTCCCCCGTACTTCGTCCCCGAGACCAAGCCGGTGAGCGACATCCTGGCCGAGCTGCGCCAGCAGAGCGTGCACCTGGCCATCGTGCTGGACGAGTTCGGCGGCACGTACGGCCTGGTGACGATGGAGGACATCCTGGAGGAGATCGTCGGCGAGATCAACGACGAGTTCGACGTGGCCGAGCCCGAGTTCGAGCCCACTCCCGAGGGCGACACCCTGATCGACGGCGCCGTCTCGCTCTCCGAGGTGAACGACCGCTTCCTCCTGCACCTCCCGGTGGACGACTTCGATACGCTGGGCGGCTACGTCTTCGGCACCCTGGGCCGCGTCCCGGTGGCGGGCGACGTCGTGGCCGTGCCCGGCGCGGAGGGCGAGTGGGAGCTGCGCGTGGAAGAGGTGGAGGAGCGCCGAGTGAAGTGCGTGCGGTTGTACCACCCGGTGCCGGTGAGGGAGCCGGTGGCGGTGGATGGGGCCGGTGGGTGAAACGGATGGTGATGGGCCGGTAGCGGTGCCAGGGGCCGGCGGTTGAAACCGCTGCAACAACCGCGGGAAGCCTGCCTTCGCAGGCTCGGGGCCGGGGGTGGGCGTGTGACGGCGGGTGTCGGCGGGTGTCGCGAGCGCCGGGGGCTGAAGCCCCCGGCTGGAACTACGCGAAGCCCACTGAAGTGGGCTCGAGAAACGCGGCATCGGACCCCCTCCTCTGTCATCCTGAGCGACGCGCCGCTCAGTCCTTGCCTTGTCTCGGATCTCCGGCGCGAAGCGAAGGATCTAGTGCGCGTTGCGCGAGGCCCGAGTGACGTGCGAACCCCGGCCCGGCTTCCGGCCAAATCCTTCGGCGGCTCGCAACGCGGCGAGAACTCATCGAGTTCTCGCCGTTTCTTCTGTGCCTCGTGACGGCCGACGTGTGTTGCGGGTGGCGGTGTTGTGGTGCGGGGTTGAACCAGCGGACGGTATCCATATACGATGGTGTTCAGCGCGGCTTCAAATGGACCGCGACACCTTCGCCACTGTATGAAGGGACGAGTTCGTTGACGACGCCACCTCCGGGGTTTGACTGGGACCCATTCACGAATAGCCGCTGCGAGCGCGAGTACGGCTTCTCGTTTTTCGATCTCGTTGAGCTGTTCGAAGACAAGCGTTACCCCTATCTCGATCTCGGAGAGCGGGAGCATAACGGCGAGATGCGCCGTGTCGTTATCGGACGACTGCCTTGGGGCTTGATCGTTGCGGTCGTATTTACCGTGCGCGAAGGTGTGAGGCGCCTGATCTGGGTGCGACCCGCCCGGCGAGGAGAGCGCCGCGCGTTCAACGAGTTCAATGGAGTGGACAATGGCTGAGCGTACATCCGGAAAGCACCCTCGTCGGACGTGGACTGAGGCCGAGATCGAGGTGATTGCGGCCGCGGATACGGAGTTCCCACCGATTTCCGAGGAGGATCTCGCCCGTGCCCTGGCCGTTGCTCGGCGGGTGCCGGTCCGCGGTTCAGGCCCGTTCCGCATTGATCCGCCCGTAGCCGATGCGAGCGAGCCGGAGCGTCCGTGATCCGAGTCGATCGCGGGGATCTCTCGGCGCGCCTTGAACCGCGCCCCTGCGGTGCGTTAAGTTGCGCGTTCGCTTCGATCGATCCCTATCCCGGTCTTCATACATGCGCTCCGACGAGATCCGCACCCGGTTCCTCGACTACTTCGCCCGGCAGGGGCACACCGTCCGGCCGTCGGCGTCGCTGGTGCCGGGGGACGATCCCACGCTGCTGTTCACCAACGCGGGGATGGTGCCGTTCAAAAAGGTGTTCCTTGGGGCGGAGAATCCCGGGTACTCGCGGGCGACCACCTCGCAGAAGTGCGTGCGCGCGGGCGGCAAGCACAACGACCTGGAGCAGGTGGGCGTCACCGCGCGGCACCACACCTTCTTCGAGATGCTGGGCAACTTCTCGTTCGGTGACTACTTCAAGCGCGACGCCATCCGCTTCGCGTGGGAGCTGCTGACCGAGGAATACGGCATCCCCAGGGAGCGGCTGTGGGTGACGGTGCACTACACCGACGACGAGGCCGAACGGCTGTGGCTGGAGATCGCCGGGGTGAAGCCGGAGCGCATCTTTCGGCTGGGCGACAAGGACAACTTCTGGCAGATGGCCGACACCGGCCCCTGCGGCCCGTGCAGCGAGATCCACTTCGACCTGCGGCCCGAGGGGGAGCGCGGGACGGAGGTGTCGCGGGAGCAGTTCGAGGAGCTGGGCGAGGAGGGGCAGTTCCTGGAGATCTGGAACCTCGTCTTCATGCAGTACGACCGCGACGCGGACGGCAACCTCAACCCGCTCCCTGCGCCCTCCATCGACACGGGAATGGGGCTGGAGCGCCTCGCGTCGGTGCTGCAGGGGGTGAAGGCGAACTACCTGACCGACCTCTTCACCGACATCATCGACCGCGCGGTGGCGACGGTGGGGGTGCCGTACGAGTACGACACTCCGCAGGGCGTGTCGTACCGCGTGCTGGCCGATCACGGGCGCGCCACGGCCTTCCTGCTGGCGGACGGCGTCTTTCCGTCCAACGAGGGGCGCGGCTACGTGCTGCGCCGAATCCTGCGCCGCGCCGTCCGCCACGCCTACCTCCTCGGGCGTCGCGAGCCGACGCTGGTGCACGTGGTGGAGGCGGTGATCGACCGGATGGGCGGCGTGTATTCCGAGCTGAACGCGCGGCGCGAGTACATCCTGCGCAACACGCGGGCTGAGGAGGAGCGCTTCCTGGCCACCGTCGACGCGGGGATGAAGCGCTTCGACGAACTCGCCCCCGCCGGCGGGAGCGGCACTGTGAGCGGCGCGGACACCTTTCGGCTGTACGACACCTTTGGCTTCCCGCCCGACCTAACCGAGCTGATGGCCGCCGAGCGCGGCTACTCGGTGGACATGGAGGCGTTCGAGAACGAGCTGGAGGCGCAGCGCCGCCGCTCCCGCGAGGACCGCGCGGCTTCCGGGATCGGCGTGGGCGCGGACGCGCTGGCGGACGGATGGGAGGCGGTGGGCGATGCGGCCGGCGCGGAGCAGGACTACGCCGCCTACCGCGCCGTCTCGCTGGACACGGACATCCTCGCCTTCCGGCGGATGGAGGACGGGCGCGTCGCGCTGCAGCTCCGCGAGAACCCGTTCTACGCGGAGAGCGGCGGCCAGGTCTCCGATGCCGGGCACGTGCGCGGCGACGGGTGGTCGATGAAGGTGGAGGAGGTGCGCAAGGTGAGCGGCCGCGTCGCCGTCGTCGGCCCGGTGGAGGGCGACTTCGCGCCGGGGCTGGTGCGCGCGGAGGTGGAAGAGCCCCCGCGCCGCGACACCGAGCGCAACCACACGGCCACGCACCTCCTGCACGCCGCCCTGCGCGCCGTGCTGGGCGAGCACGTGCACCAGATGGGCTCGCTGGTGGCGCCGGAGCGGCTGCGCTTCGATTTCTCGCACAGCGGGCCGATGACGCCGGCCGAGGTCACCGACGTGGAGGGGCGCGTCAACCGCGCGATCTGGGCGAACACGCCGGTGGAGCCGCGCGAGATGGGGTACCAGGACGCGATCGGCCTCGGCGCAATGGCGCTCTTCTCCGAGAAGTACGGCGACGTGGTGCGCGTGGTGGACATCCCCGGCGTGTCGATGGAGCTGTGCGGCGGAACGCACGTGCGCACCACGGGTCAGATCGGGCTCTTTCGCATCGTGTCCGAGAGCGGGGTGGCAGCCGGGGTGCGGCGCATCGAGGCCGTCACCGGCCCGCAGGCGTTCGAGCGCGTACGCCGCGACGAGGCCACGCTGCGCGAGGTGGCCGCGCTCCTGAAGACCCGCGAGGAGAATCTCGTCCCGCGCATCCAGCAGGTGCTCGGGGAGCAGCGCGAGCTCCAGCGCGCGCTGGAGAAGGCGCGCACCCAGGGCGGCGCGGACGTCATCGGCCGCCTGCTGGATTCCGCGCACCAGGTGGATGGCGCGCGCGTGATCGCCTCCACCGTCGACGTCGCGGATGCGGACGAGCTGCGCGCGCTCGGCGACGGGCTTCGCGAGCGGCTGGGGAGCGGGGTGGCCGTGCTCGCCGCGGCGCTCGGCGACCGCACCACGATCTTTGCCGTGTCCACCGACGACATGGTGACCCGCGGCGTGCGCGCGGACCGGGTCGTGCGCGAGGTGGCGGCGCTCGCTGGTGGAAAGGGTGGCGGCAAGCCGCACATGGCGCAGGCCGGCGTCACGCAACCGGAGCGCGTGCCGGAGGCGCTGGAGCGCGTCCCCGAGATCGTCCGCCCGATGCTGGCCGGGGCGTGAGCGCCGCAGCGGACTGGCTGCGCGCCCGCCTCCCCGACGCGCCGCCGTCGCTGCTGGAGCGGATGGTCGCCGCGCTTCCGCCCGAGGGTGAGGTGCCGGATGCGCTCGCGGCGGGGGCGATGTCGCTGTACGAGCAGGTCCTGCGCGGCACGGGCGGGCGGGAGGATGCGCTCCCGCTCCTGGCCGCCGACGCGCTCCTCACCCACGCCCTCGAAGCCCGCGCGGAGATGGATGCGGACGCGGTGCGGGAATTCGCGGAGGTGTGGGGCGGGGCGGGGAGGATCGGGGCGCTGGCGGAGGGATGAACACCGGGGCCGAACACCGGGGGATCGGCATCGGGGGCTGAAGCCCCCGGCTGGAACCACGCGAAGCCCACTGAAGTGGGCTGGAGGAGCGCGGAAATTGGGCCTGGAGTCCGCGCAGGCGGACTTTGTGCTGTTGTAGCCGCGAGTTTACTCGCCTGGTACCTCGGGAGGGAGTGGATGGCGATGAACCGGTGGATCGTGTGCGGGTGCCTCGCGCTCGCGGCGTGCGGAGGCGGGGCGAAGGAGGAGCCGAAGCCGGGGGCCGGCGAGTCGCCCATCATCAGCGTCGCGCCGCCCGCGAGCGCGAGCAAGTTTTCGCGCGCGGACACGGCGTGGTCGGTCACACCGCGCGGGATCGGGTCGGTGAAGGTGGGGTCGAATGCGCGCGACGCACTGGGGCTCAACGTGACGCTCGCGGACGCGCCGGGCGCCACGCAGGCGTGCGCGTACGTGAGGTCCGGCCGGCTCCCCGCCGGGGTGGGGGTGCTGGCCACGAAGGGGGAGGTGGCGCGCATCGACGTCGACTCCGGACGGGTGGCGACGCTGGAGGGCGCGCGCATCGGCGACCCCGAGGAGCGCATCCGGCAGATCTACGCGGGCCGCGTGAGACAGGAGCCGCGCAAGTACACCGACGGGCACTACCTCGTGGTCACCCCCGCGGACAGCGGGTACCGCATCATCTTCGAGACGGATGGCAAGGCCGTGACCAGCTATCGTGCCGGGCGCATGCCCGAAGTGGCGTGGGTGGAGAAGTGCGGGTGAGGGCGCGCGCGCTAGCCGCCGCGGCGCTGGTTCTGGCCGGGTGCGGCAAGGAGGGCGGCGACTTCAACGGGCGCGTGGGCGGCACCATCGAAGGGCCCCTCGCCGGGACATCGTGGTACTGCGAAAGCCCCGGCGGCGTCCAGTTGACGATGGAGGACGAGCGGCGCAAATCGGCGATCTCCTTCACCGGGGCGCCCGGCTCGCTCACGCCCGGCGCCTGGCTGCTCGGGATGCAGCCGCAGCCGGGCGGCTTCAAGGTGGACGCGGCCCTGGACGCCTACCCGGACCCCGATGCCGAACGCCTCGCGATCCACGTGCGCGGCGGCAAGCTCACCATCGACGCCGTGCGCGACGGCGTCGTGTCCGGCCGCTACGAGGCGGAAACGGTCACCACGGACGTGAAGCCCACGACGCATCCGGACGGACGCGTGGGGCGGGTGCCGAACGCGGCTGGGACGCTGGTCGGCTTCTTCAAGGCCGTGCGGCGCGAGTGCCCGTCGTCCGGCGCTGCAAAGCAGTAGCGTTCCGGCACCCGAACCGACTTCCAATGCCCGACATCCTGAAGCTGCTGGCCGAGGCCCGCGCCGCCGAGAAGGCGCAGGCGCTCTTCTACCGCGCCCTCGCAGCGGAGGCGGGGGAGCGCGGCGCCGCGGCGCTCGCCGAACGTTTCAACGACCTGCACGCGGACGAGCAGCACCACCTCTCGCGGCTCTCGGTGCGGCTGATGGAGATGGGCGCGCCGCTCGTGGAGCTGGGCGAGATGAAGGGCGAGCTCGTCGGGATGGACGGATGGGAGCCCGCCGCGCGCTTGCGCGAGGAGGCCGAGGTGCATCGCTACGAGGCGCTCCTGGCCGAACCGCTCGATCCCAAGACCGACGCGCTGCTCCGCGAGATCCTGGACACGGAGCGGCACCACGCCGAAGAGCTGGGGGGAAAATGGACGCCGGCCTGAGCATCGACCTGCGCGGGCGGCGCGCGCTCGTCACCGGCGGCTCGCGCGGCGTGGGGAGGGCGACGGCGCTTCTCCTGGCCCGCGCCGGCGCCGACGTGGGGATCGGATACCTTAGCCGTACCGCCGAAGCCGAAGCCGTCGTCGCCGAGCTGCGGGCGCTCGGTGTGCGCGCCTTCGCCGCGTCGGCGGACGTGGGGACGGCGGAGGGGGCGCGCGTCCTCTTCGACCGCTGCCAGGAGGAGCTGGGCGGGGTCGACATCTTCGTGGGCAATGCGGGGGTGTGGCCGCCGGACGACGTGCCGATCGCGGAGATGGCGGAGGAACAGTGGGCGCACACGATGCGAGCCAACCTCGACTCCATCTTCCACTGCGTGCGTCTCGCCGCCACGCGCATCGGCGACGGCGGGCGCATCGTGCTGGTGGCCTCCACCGCGGGCCAGCGCGGCGAGGCGGGCCACGCGGACTACGCGGCCAGCAAGGGCGCCGTCATCTCCCTCACCAAGTCGGTGGCGGTGGAGCTCGGCCCGCGGGGCGTCACCGTGAACTGTGTGGCGCCGGGGTGGATCGACACCGAGATGGTCGCCGGGCCGATGGCCGGAGAGGGGCGCGCGCGCATCGAAGCCGCCATCCCCCTGCGCCGCATCGCCTCCGCCGACGACATCGCGGGGCCGATCCTCTTCCTCTGCTCGCCGCTGGCCCGGCACCTGACGGGCGAGATCCTGAACGTGAACGGCGGGAGCGTGCTCTGTGGCTGACGCGCTCCCGAGGGTGGTGCTGATCGCCACGGGCGGCACCATCTCCATGAAGATCGACGCGGAGAGCGGCGGCGCCGTCCCGCGGCTCACGGGCGCGGAGATCCTGGAGGCCGTCCCCGGCGTGGACCAGGTGGCGCGGCTGGAGGTGCGCGAGTTCGGGCGCTACCCCGGTCCGCACATGACCATCGAGCGGATGTGGGAGCTGCGGCGCGCCATCCTCGCCGCCATCGCGGAGGGCGGGGTGGACGGCGTGGTGGTGATGCACGGCACCGACACCATCGAGGAAACGGCGTACCTCCTCGACCGCTCCATGCCGGCCGGGGTGCCGGTGGTCATCACCGGCGCAATGAGGAACTCCAGCGAGCTCTCGTGGGACGGCCCCGCCAACCTGATGAGCGCGGTGGAGGTGGCCGCCAGCCCCGAGGCGCGCGGTCGCGGCACCATGGTGGTGATGGACGAGGAGATCGTGCAGGGAGCGGAGGTGGTGAAGACGCACACCGAGGCGGCGGGCACCTTTCGCTCGCCCAACTGGGGTCCGCTGGGGATCACGGACAAGGGGCGCGTCCTCTTCTACCGCGAGAGCCGCCGCAAGCCGCCGCTGGAGCCGGAGTCGCCCGTCACCCTGGTGGACCTGGTGAAGGTGGTGGCCGGGATGGACTCGCGGCTAGTGGAGGCGTCGCTGGACAGCGGCGCGCACGGCATCGTGCTGGAGGCGATGGGGCGGGGGAACGTGCCGCCCGCGGTGGTCCCCGGCGTGCGCCGCTGGGTGGAGGCGGGGCGGCCGGTGGTGGTGGCGTCGCGCTCGGCAAGGGGGCGGGTGCTGGACACGTACGCGTATCCGGGCGGCGGCCACGAGCTGCGGGAGATGGGGGCCATCTTCGCGGACCACATGACGGGGCAGCAGTCGCGCATCGAGCTGATGCTGGCGCTGGGCACGTACGGCGGCGACCTGGCCCGCGTGCGCGAGGTGGTGGAGGCGGGCCGCTACGCCCCCTGAGGTCCTTGCGCCCCGCGCGGGCGCGGGTGAGTATTGCGAACATCGCCCCTCCGGCCTGGCGCCATGCCCGGCCTTCCGCACCCCATCCCGGAGATCCGGTATGCGCCTCCCTCTCCGCGCGGCCACTTTCGCCCTGCTGCTGGCTTCGAGCGCGTGCATCTCGGCGTCGCAGTCCGGCGGCGGCGCCCTGGCCGCCCGCGATGCCACCAAGATCACCACTGACGAGATCCGCTCCTCGCGCCGCGCCAACGCGCTGGAGCTGGTGCAGGCGCTACGGCCCGAGTGGCTTCGCAAGCGCAGCAACACCTCGACGCTGCGCCGCGCGCGCGTCTCGTACTCGGGCCCGGACGACGTGCTCGCCTACCTCGACGGCCAGCGCCTGGGCACCGTCGAGTCGCTCCGCTCGATCCCCGTGGATGACGTCGAGATGATCCGCCACTACACCGCCTCCGGTGCCCAGCAGCGCTTCGGCGACGGGCACCCGAACGGCGCCATCGAGATCATCACGCGGCGTGGGGGCGGCTGAGGGCGGGTGTCCCAGGCACATCGCCGGGGGATGAATCCCCCGGCTGGAACCACGCGAAGGCGGCTGAAGCCGGCTCGACAACCGCGAGCATCAGTCCCCGTTTGTCATCCTGAGCGACGCGCCGCTCCGTCCTATCCTCGGCTCCATACTCGGGCGCGGAGCGAAGGATCTACTGTGCGTGCCGCGGGGCTGGCGTGACGAGCAGGGGGACTTTGCGCTGTTCGTTCACCCACACATCCAACTCCGCAGGCCCTTGATCCTCACCCGCCGCGACTTCCTGAAGACCGGCATCGCAGCCGCGCTCACGCCGGGGGCGTCGTTCGCGATGCCGCCGCGCGCGTTTTCGTTCGCGTTCTTTTCGGATACGCACGTGGCGCTGGGGCGCAACGAGCGCGAGTGCAGGGCGATGATGGAGGAGATCGCGAGCGGCATCCGGCCCGATTTCGCGATCAACGGCGGCGACGTGACCGATTACGGGTGGCGCGGCGAGTACGACGGGTACGCGCGCGTGCTGGCGGGGATGAGCTTTCCCGTGCACCACATCCCCGGCAACCACGACGTGCGCTGGTCGCCGCTGGGGCCGCAGATCTTCGCGAAGTACTGTGGCGAGCCGTTCCGATCCTTTGAACACAAGGGATGCCGCTTCGTCCTCCTGGACAGCTCGGTGCCCCTGTCGCACTGGGGACACTTCGAGAGCGGGCAGCTTCGCTGGGCAGAGCGCGAGCTGCGCAGGGTGGGGCGCGAGACGCCGGTCTTCGTCTTCACCCACCACTGGGTGGGGCGCGACCGCGTGATGGTGGACAACGAGAACGAGCTCCTGCGCGTGCTGGAGCCGTACAACGTGAAGCTCGTCTTCAACGGCCACGGGCACCAGGACCTCCTCTGGCACTGGAACGGCGTCGCCGGGACGATGAACAAGGGGCTGTACCAGGGCTCGTACCAGCGCGTGGACGTGGACTGGAACGCAGGCGAGGTGCGCCTCTCCCGCCGCACGACGGAGGCGCCCGAGCTTCGTCCGCTCCTGAGGGTGCCGCTCGCCCCCCGTCGCGATGCGCGCCCGCTGTGGGCCGTGGGCGTGTCGCTGGTGGGTGCGGGCACTGCCGTTCCCACGCGGGCGGAGGGCGCGCGCGAGTTCCGTTGGGATGAGGGGGCGTGGGCCCCGCTCCCGCTCGCGGGCGCCCCCACGATCGGGTTGCGGCCGGGCTCTCACCTCCTCTCGCTGCGCGCGCGCGATGGCGGTGCGCAGCGCGCCTTCCCCGTACGCGTGACCCGCACCGATGCCGCGCTTCGACCCCGCTGGGAGCGGCGCCTCACCGGCGGCGTCATGTCGCACCTGCGGCTCGCGGAGGGTGTGCTCTTCGCCAGCGCGATGGACGGCTCCATCACCGCGCTTCGTGCCAGCGATGGGACGCAGCTCTGGACGGCGCGCACGGAGGGCTACTGCCACTCGTCGCCCAGGGTGGATGCGGGGCGGGTGATCGTGGGGAGCGCGGATGGCGGGGTGTACGCTTTCGACGCGCGCACCGGGCGGCGCCTGTGGAAACACGCCACGGGCGGGCCGGTGTACGCATCTGCCGCCGTGGCGGGGGGGATCGCCGCCATCGGCTCGGGCGACGGGACGGTGTACGGGCTGGATGCGCGCACCGGTGCCGTACGCTGGCGCTTCGCCCTCCCCACGGGCGACACCGCGTTCGCGCAGAGCCCCGCCGCGACCGACGGCGAGCGCTTCTACGTCGGCGCCTGGGACCGCAACCTGTACGCGCTCGACGTTGCCACGGGGCGCGAGGTGTGGCGGCGGCAGTGCACGGACAAGTCGTTCGCGTACTCGCCGGCCATCGGCGGGCCGGCAGTGGGAGGAGGGCGGGTGTACGTGCCATCCAACGACAACGTCCTTCACGCCTTCGATGCCGCGACCGGCGCCCCGCTCTGGCAGGCCACGGCGCCCGGCGACAAGTTCGGCTACTCCTCGCCCACCCTCGTCGGCGACCGCATCTACATCGGCTGCCTGGGCGACAAGGGCCAGGTGCGCTGCGTCTCCGCCGCCGACGGCCGCGAGCTGTGGATGACGGAAACGGGCGGCGAGATCTACGACTCCTCCCCCGCGGTCAGCGACGGCCGTGTGGCGATCGGCTCGGTGAACGGCACGCTGCACCTCCTGTCTGCCGATGATGGGCGGATGGTGGCGCAGCATCGGTTGCCGGCGGGGCACTTCCTCGCATCCCCGGCGGCGGGCGGGCGGTCCGTGTACGCCGCGACGTTTTCGGACGTGGTGATGGGGTTCGACGTGGCGGGGTGATTCGGGTGTGGGAGCGGAAGGCGGCGCCTGACATGGCGCGGGCAGCCACGTGGGGCTGCCCCTACGGGGATCGGTGCGGAAAGGCAAAGGTCGAGATAGCGCAGGGGAGGGCAGACACGCAGGTCTGCCCCTACGGGATCTGTGCGCGTCGCAGGCGGCGGAGCAGCGTCGAGCACGGGCGCGATGAATTGCGCCCGTGCCGAGAACTGGGGTACGCGGGGTGTGTAGCCCCCTCTCTCGATAACGGCGAGGGCGCAGCCCTCTCCTGTTATCGGGAGAGGGGGCAGCGAGGAACGAGCGGGGGTGAGGGCCGGCCGTCACACGACGCCCGGCCCGTTTTCGTCTTTGACGCATACCTCTTGCATACGCAGCGGAGCCAGCGTATCATTTGCGAAAGTTTGGTGCATCGACCACATGACTTAAGAAAGTTAAGTGACTCGTCTCGATGATGTGGACACCCGGCTCCTGGAGATGCTGCAGGAGAACGGGAGGACCTCGCAGCACGACCTGGCGGTGGCGGTGGGGCTCTCGTCGCCGGCGGTGGGGGAAAGGCTGCGGAAGCTGGAGGAGCGCGGGATCATCCGCCGCTTCGCCGCCGTGCTCGATCCCAAGCTGCTGGGGCGCGACGTCACCGCGTTCCTGGCGGTGGGGATCGCGGGATCGAGCTTCTACGAGGAGTTCAGGGCGCGCGTGCTGGCGCACCCCGAGGTGCTGGAGTGCCACTCGATCACCGGCCAGGGCTCGCACCTGCTCAAGGTGCGCACGGATACGACCTCCGGGCTGGAGGGGCTCCTCGCCGAGATCCAGAGCTGGCCGGGAGTGCAGTGGACGAACACCAGCATCGTCCTGTCGACCATCAAGGAAACCGCTGTGCTCGGCCTCCGGCCGCGCGTGCAGGCGGAGCGGTAGCAAGACCACAACGCCCTTCAACCCGAGCAAAAGGAAGGAGCTCCAATGCCCAAGACCGCCGCCCGCTTCGACACCCTGGCCGCCGCCACCTGGGAAGCAGACGAGAGCCGGAACGGAGATAGCGCCGCACGCGGCCCCATGGACATCGAAGGAATCTTTGGCAAGAACACCTTTGGCCTGGCGGAGATGCGCGCGCGCCTTCCCAAGCAGGTGTTCAAGGCGCTGATGAACACCGTGGACCGCGGCGAGGCGCTGGACGCCAGCGTGGCCGACGCGGTGGCGCTCGCCATGAAGGAGTGGGCCACCGAGCGCGGCGCGTCGCACTTCACGCACTGGTTCCAGCCGCTCACCGGCTCCACGGCAGAGAAGCACGACTCCTTCATCACCCCCAACGTGGGCGGGGGCGCCGTCGCCGAGTTCAGCGGCAAGGAGCTGATCCAGGGCGAGCCTGATGCGTCGTCGTTCCCTTCGGGCGGCCTGCGCGCAACCTTTGAGGCCCGCGGCTACACGGCGTGGGACCCTACCTCGCCCGCGTTCATCGTGGACACGCCGGCCGGCTGCTACCTCTCCATCCCCACGGCGTTCGCGTCGTGGACGGGCGAGGCGCTGGACGTCAAGATCCCGCTCCTGCGCTCCATCGCCGCGCTGGAGACGCAGACGCGCCGCGCGCTCGCGCTCTTCGGCGACACGGCGGAGCGGGTGGTGGCCACCTGCGGGCCGGAGCAGGAGTTCTTTCTGATCGATCAGGAGTTCTTTTACCGCCGCCCCGACCTGGTGACGACCGGCCGCACGCTGTTCGGCGCCAAGCCGCCGCGCGGGCAGGAGCTGGAGGACCACTACTTCGGTTCGATCCCGGACCGCGTCCTGGCCTTCATGACCGAGGTGGAGCGCGAGCTGTACAAGCTGGGCGTGCCGCTGCGCACGCGGCACAACGAGGTGGCGCCGGGCCAGTTCGAGATGGCCCCCATCTACGAGAACGCCAACCTGGCGGCCGACCATCAGCAGCTGGTGATGATCACGCTGCGCAAGGTGGCGCGGAAGTACGGACTGGCCTGCCTTCTCCACGAGAAGCCCTTCGCGGGCGTCAACGGGAGCGGCAAGCACCTCAACTGGTCGCTGGGCACCGAGAGCGCCAACCTGCTGGAGCCGGGCGACACGCCGCACCAGAACATGCAGTTCCTCTTCTTCTGCACCGCCGTGTTGCGCGCGGTGGAGCGGCACCAGGACCTGCTGCGCTCAGCCGTCGCCTTCGCGGGCAACGACCACCGGCTGGGGGCCAACGAGGCGCCGCCCGCCATCATCTCCGTCTTCCTGGGGACGCAGCTCGCGGACGTGTTCGACCAGATCGAGCAGAGCGGCACGGCCACGTCCAGCAAGCAGGGCGGGCTGATGGGGCTAGGGACGCACGTGCTGCCGCACATCCCGCAGCACGCGGGCGACCGCAACCGCACCTCGCCCTTTGCTTTCACCGGGAACAAGTTCGAGTTCCGCGCGCTGGGCGCATCGCAGTCCGTCTCCTGGCCTGCTACGGTGCTCAACACCGTCATGGCCGAGTCGATCGACGAGCTGTGCGCGGCGCTCGAAGCGGAGGTGGAGAAGGGCACTTCCTTCGAGGACGCCCTGCAGCAGCTGATCGCTTCGGAGATCCGCCGCGTGAAGCGCATCGTCTTCAACGGCGACGGCTACAGCGACGACTGGCAGGAGGAGGCGGAGCGCCGCGGCCTGCTGAACCTGCGCACCACACTGGACGCGCTGGAGACGATGGTGAGCGACAAGAACACGGCGCTCTTCGAGAAATACGGCGTGCTCTCGGCCCGCGAGCTGGAGTCGCGCCACGAGATCGCGCTGGAGACCTACTTCAAGACGATCAACATCGAGGGCGAGACCACCGCGGACGTGGCGGCCACGATGGTGCTGCCGGCGGCGTTCCGCTACATGAACGACCTCCTCGCCGCCGCCGAGCGCGCCGCGGACATCAAGCTGGACGCGCGCGGCCTGCACTCCACGCTGCGCGAGCTGAACGGCCTCATCGACGAGCTGCGCGACGCCCTCGACACCCTGCGCACCCACAACGCCGAACTGGGCGGCGACGACGTGCACTCCAAGGCCTACCACATGCGCGACAACATCGTCCCCGCGATGCTCGCCGTGCGCTCAGCCGTGGATCGCCTGGAGAAGATCGTCCCCGACGACATGTGGCCGCTGCCCACGTACCGCGACATGCTGTTCGTCAAGTAGCGGATTTGGAGGAAAAGCAGAGAGGCACGGAGATCGGTGATCTCCGTGCCTCTCTGCCTTTCTAGCCCCAGGCGAGTAAACTCGCTGCAACAACAGCACAAAGTCCGCCTTCGCGGACTCGGGGCCAATGCCGTGCTACTCGAGCCCACTTCAGTGGGCTTCGCGTGGTTCCAGCCGGGGGCTTTAGCCCCCTGTGCGCGTCCCCGGCGCGCGTCCCCGGCGCCCCGGCCACCCACATCAACCCTCCGAATCCCCGCCCAGCGCCTCCATCCGCGCGCGCAGGTGGCCGAGGTGGGTGGTGAACACGGAGTCCTCCTCCGGCTCGGCGCGGCCGTCGGCGGCGAGCATGGCGAGCGCGAGGCCGCTGAGAGCGGTGACCACCTGGCGCGAGTTCTCGGTGCCGCGCTCCCGGTCCATCGCCAGGATGGACTCCAGGTAAGCGGGGGTGGACATCAGGTAGTCGTGAAGCGCGTCCGGGTCGTCGGCCAGCTGCACGCTCTCGGCAACGGAGCGGCGCAGGACGTCGTCGCTGGGGTGCTCGCCCGTGGCGGCGCGGAACACCTCACCGAAGAGCTCCAGCTCGTGCTCGTTGAGGTCGTCGTCGCCGCCGGCGAGCACGCCGAGGAAGCGGGTCAGGTGCGCGACGGCGTTCTCGGCCGCGGTGCCCGGGCCGGACCAGTAGCCCTGCTCGGCCGCGTTCACGGCGGCTTCTACGACCAGCCGCGACAGCTCGTCGTGCGACAGGTGAATGCTATGAGTCATTGTATCTGGTCGACGGGGCGGCGAAGGGCGCGGGCGCCAGGGAAGGTGCCGGTTGCCGTCCTCCGCTGCAAGGGCGCGCTCAGGCGAGCTCGTGCACCGTCCCGGCGTCCAAGCCTCTCAACCGTCTTGCAGGACTCGCGAGCCAGCGGGCGAACAGCAATCTCACGCGGAGGCGCGGAGGCGCTGAGGAGGACGCGAAGTTCCCTCCGCGCCCTCCGCGTCTCCGCGTGAGGCCATGCAGTTGCCGTTCTGCGTTGGACGCGCAGATCGAATGCGAAAGGGCCGCCCCGATGTCAGGGCGGCCCTTCTGTGATCTGAACTCGACTCGTCCTCAGGCGAGGATCGCCGGCATCTCCTGGCGGTCGATGACCTCGACGATCAGCATCGGCTCCAGCGGCACGATGCGCTCCTCCACCCAGGAGCGGAAGCAGTCGTGGCCGAACTCGCGGGCCGCGCGCGCCTGGTCCGGAAAGCCGAAGTAGTCCGCCCACCCCTCCTGCTCCGCCCTCCACTTGCAGTCCCAGTGGAAGCGGACGTGCCGCTCTTCCGTCGCCGTGCGCACGATGAGGGTCCCACGATAGAACTCGCACCCGCTCGACCCGCGGACTTCGATTGATTCGATGGCGAGGTCGGGATATTCTAACAGCGCCTTGGTCAGCGTCCGCTCCACCTTGACGGGGGGCGAGAGCCGGTCGAAAGAGATCCGTTCGTTGGGACGGCCGCTGCTGCGAAAGGAGCGGAATGCCGCGCGGAAGGCGTCGCTGGCGGGAGCCTGGAGGAGGAGATCTTGGGTGGTCATCACTCGCGCGGTAGGGGTGGAGGGAGCGGTTCGCGATTACAAGATAATTAAGAGTGGCCGATCCGCCAAGCCGTTGCCGCAAATGTGCTTGCATTCGGAACGGACGGGGCCTGACGGGGGATGATGGCAGAGGTGACGGTTACCAGCGCGGAGCTGCGCGCCCCGGATGAGGTCGTCCGCATCACCCGCGTCCTGCGGGATGCGGGGTTCGAGACGTGGACGGTGGGCGGCGCCGTGCGCGACGCCCTGGCCGGCCGCACGCCCGGCGACTGGGACCTCGCCACCGCCGCCCGCCCCCGCGACGTGCAGCGCATCTTCCGCCGCACCGTCCCGGTCGGCGTGGCGCACGGCACGGTGGGGGTGCTGGGCAAGGACGGGCGGATGTACGAGGTGACCACCTTTCGCCGCGACGTGGAGACGGACGGGCGGCACGCGGTGGTTCGCTTCGCGGACTCGGTGGAGGAGGACCTTCAGCGGCGCGACTTCACCATCAACGCCGTCGCCTGGCACGCGCTCACCCGGGAGCTGCGCGACCCGCACGGCGGCGTGCCCGATCTGCGCGAAGGCGTCCTGCGTACGGTGGGCGATCCGCGCGAGCGCTTCCGCGAGGACCGGCTGCGCGTGCTGCGCGCCCTGCGCTTCGCCGCGCGCTTCGGGCTGCGCATCGACGACGCCACTTGGGCCGCCGCGCGCGAGTCCGCCCCGGAGCTTCCGAAGCTCTCCGCCGAGCGGGTCCGCGAGGAGCTCCTCAAGGTGCTGCGCGAGACGGAGCGCCCGTCCGTCGCGCTGCGGCTGTACGAGGGATGCGGCGCGCTCGCCACCCTCTACCCCGAGCTGCAGGCGTGCGTCGGCGTGCCGGACGGCGCGGACGACGTGTGGAGCCACCTGCTGAAGACGGCCGACGCACTGCCGCGCCACCACGCCGCGCTTCGCCTTCCCGCGCTCGTCCACGACGTCGGCAAGGCGCGCACGGCGGATGCGGGGTTCGCCGACCACGCGGCGGCGGGCGCGGCGGCGGCGTTCGGGATGCTGCGGCGCCTCAAGTTCTCCAACGCGGAGACGGACCGCGTGGTTCACCTGGTGGCGCAGCACAGCGCCATCCCCGCCTCCGATGCGCCTGAGGCCGATCTGCGGCGCTGGTTGCGGCTGGTCGGCGCCGGCTACGTGCGCGACGTGCTGCGCCTGCGCGTGGCGGACGTGCGGGCGCGCGGCGCGGGCCCGGGCGACCCGCGCCTGCGTGAAACCGCGGCCCTGCGCCGGCGCGTAGGGAGGATCATGGCCTCGGCGCCCGCGCTCACGCTGGGCGACCTGGCCATCGGCGGCGCGGAGCTGCGCACGCTCGGCATCCCCGCGGGCCCGGTAATGGGCGAGATCCTCCGCGACCTGCTGGAGCGCGTGACCGACAATCCGTCGCTCAACACTCCCGAGGCTCTCACGGAGATCGTCCGGGCCCGACTCTCCAGCCCCGGTTGAGCCATGTACTCCACCTGCCTCTACTGCCACCGGCCCCTGGGCGCCAACACCCGCGTGGAGGCCTTCCCCGTGGGCGAGCGCCTGGCCTTCGACCCGGAGCGCGGGCGGCTGTGGGCGGTCTGCCGCGCGTGCGCGCGGTGGAACCTGAGTCCGGTGGAGGAGAGGTGGGAAGCGCTGGAAGAATGCGAGCGCCTCTTCCGCGACACGCCCCGCCGCACTACCACGGAGAACATCGGGATGGCGCGGCCCGCCGAGGGGCCGGTGCTCATCCGCGTGGGGCGCCCGATGCGGCCGGAGTTCGCCGCGTGGCGCTACGCCCCGCAGCTCGAGCGGCGGCGGCGCAACGACCTGCTGGGAGGAGGGCTCATCGCGGCGAGCCCCCTCGGCGTGCTGGCAGCGGGGGTCGCCACGTTTGGGACTGCGGGGTTCGCGGCCGTCGCCGCGGCTCCGCTGGTGTTCGTGGGCAGCGCGGTCGCGTGGTCCAGGTCGCAGCTCCGGCGGGTGGTGGGGCTTACCGCCGAGGGCTCGCCGATCCGTGTGCGCCACCTGCGGGACGTGCGCCTGGAGGACGCGGGGATGCGCGTCGTCACCGACAGCGATGCGGGGCGCGCCGAGCTCACCGGAGCCGCGGCGCAGACGCTGGCCTCGGTGGCGTGCGCGCGCAGCAACCAGATCGGCGCGAGCCCCAGCTTCGTGCGCTCGGCCGTGGAGAGCCTGGAGCGGAGCGGCGGTCCCACTGCGGTGCTCGATGCTGCGTGCCGTGCAGGCGGGCTCTCCCAAATCCGCTACGTAGACCGGCTCGCGCTGGAGATGGCGCTGCACGAGGAGCAGGAGAGGCGCGCGATGGAGGGCGAGCTGCGCACGCTGGAAGCCGCCTGGCGCGAGGCGGAGGAGATCGCCGCCATCGCGGATGGTCTGGCCATCGCGTCCCGTGGAGCGAACGATGAGTGAGCCCGAGGTCTGGCTGCGCGGCCCGATGCCCGGCGTGCCGCCGCTGCTGATGCCCGCCGCGCACGCCCTGGCCGGCGCAGGCGAGGACGTCGCGCGCGTCGCCGCGGGGCTCACGGTGGAGCAGCTGTGGGCGCGTCCCGGCGGCGTGGCGTCGGTCGGCTTCCACCTGCGCCACATCCCTGGCATCCTCGACCGCCTTCTCACCTACGCCCGCGGCGAGCCGCTGACGGACGCGCAGCTCGCCTACCTCCGGGCCGAGCCCGACCCCGGCGATCCCGCGCCCACCGCCGACGACCTGCTGCGCGGCGTGGACGAGGCGATCGCGCGCGCACTCGCGCAGATCCGCGCCACGCCTGAGGCGGATCTCCTGCTCCCGCGTGGCGTGGGGCGGCTCCAGCTTCCGAGCACGGTGATGGGCCTGATCTTCCACGCCGCCGAGCACGCGCAGCGGCACACGGGGCAGATCGTCACGCTGAGCCGCATCGTCCGCGCAGGCTAGTCGCGCAACCTCAGGAGCGCGGCTTCAGTAGCGGATCGCGTCGAGCGGGCGCTGGCCGGGGAGGGGGAGGATCACGCCGGGGTTGAGGATGCCGAGCGGGTCGAAGGCACGCTTCACGGCGCGGAAGCACTCCACGATCTCGGCGCCCCAGATGATCTCGATGAGCGGCGCGCGCAGTCGGCCGTCGCCGTGCTCGCCGGCCATGGTGCCGCCGAGCGACGCGACGCCCTCCGCCACCTCGTACACGATGGCCTCCACACGCGCCTTCCACCCCGGCGCGTCCACGTCAACCAGCGGGTTGACGTGCAGGTTGCCGTCGCCCGCGTGGCCGAAGATGACGGCGGGGAGATCGTTGGCCGCCAGCACGCGCCGCAGGAGGTGGACGTAGTCGGCGAGGCGATCGACGGGAACGACGCCGTCCTCGATGAACTGCATCGAAATCCGCCCGCCGGCCAGCTTCGCGATCAGGGGGCTCGCGGCGTGGCGCACGTGCCAGAAGCGCTCCTGCTCCTCCGGATCGATCGCGATGCTGATCCGGTCCGCCACCCTGCCCAAAGCCTCCCGCACCCGCTCCAGCGACCCGGCGACCTCATCCACCGAGGCGCCCTCCATCTCCACGAAGAGGATCGCCTCCAGGCCGGGGCGCAGGGGGTAGCCGGGGTCCTCGCCGCCGCCGCGCACCAGGTCGATAAAGGTGCGGTCGATCATCTCGCACCCGGCGGGCTCCAGCGCCAGGATGCGCTGCACCGCGGCCGCGGCGGCGGACAAGTCGGTGAACTCCAGCAGCGCCAGCGCGCGCGCGGCGGCGACCGGCTCCAGGCGCACCTCCGCGGTCGTCAGCAGCGCCAGCGTCCCCTCGCTCCCCACCAGCAGGTCCATGGCGTCGCCGCTCTCCAGGTACTCGCGCAGGGCGTAGCCGGACGAGTTCTTTCGCACGCGCGGCCACCGCGCCTCGATGGCGGCGCGATGCGGCTCGATGGCGGCGTCGACCTCGGCGAGGATCTCGCGCAGGCGCGGGTGCTCGGGCGGGGCGCCGCGCTCCACGTGAGCGCGCGTGCCGTCGGCGAGGACGACCTCCAGCGCATGGACCCAGCGGCGCGTGGAGCCGTGCTTCACCGTGTGCACGCCGCCCGAGTTGTTGGCGATCATCCCACCCAGCGTGGCGCGCGCGGCGCTGGACGGGTCCACGGGGAATTGGAGGCCGTGCGGCGCGGCGGCGGCGTTGAGCTCCGCCAGCGTGCAGCCGGGGAGGATGCGGGCGCGCCGCGCATCTCCATCCACCGAAAGGATCGCGTGAAAGCCGGAGACCAGGTCCACCGCCATGCCGCGCCCCACGTTGCCACCCGGCATCCCCGTTCCGGCGCCGCGGGGGACGAGCGCGGTCCGCGTCGAGGCGGCCCACGCCACCAGCGCGGCCACGTCGCCGGCATCGACAGGCACGGCGACGGCGTCGGGGAGCGCGCGAAAGATCCCCGATGCCTCGCCGAAGGGGGTGCAGCGCGCCTCGTCACCCAGCACCTCGCCCCGGAAGCCGGGGATCGAAGGCGCGGCGCGCGGAGCGGCGGGTTGACAGGGAGGGGAGGCGGGGTGCATCGTGGCGCGCTTGGAGGCGGAAACGAAAAACGCTCCCCGCGGGGAGCGTCAGGAGGGGGAGGCGCGGTGGGTCAGCCGCCGCAGCTTCCGCAGTAGCCCACCACCTCCACGCGGAACCCTTCGACGCGGAAGCCGTCGCCCACGCGCACCTGGGGGCGGTACGCGGGCTCGGTGGCGTGCACGTCGCGAACCACGCCGCAGCCCAGGCAGCGGGAGTGGTAGTGCTCGTCGGTGCGCGCGTCGTAGCGGGCCGAGCCGTCGCCGTACGAGAGCTTGGCGGCCAGCCCGCAGCTCACCAGCGTCTCCAGCGCCTTGTACACCGTGGCCAGCGAGATGTCCGAGATCTCGCCGCGCACGACGGTGAACACCTCGTCGGCGGTGGGGTGCTCGTCGGTGCCGCGGAGGAAGCGGTAGACGGCGGCGCGCTGCTCGGTGAACCGCTGGCCGTTCGCCTCCAGCGCTTCGCGGAGGACGGCGTCCACCTCTTCGGGGCGCGGGTTCGCGGTGGTGACCATCGGAATCAGGGGGCGGCCTGGGAGTCGGGCGGGCTCCATCGCGGAGCACCGGCGTTTCCAAGCTAGGGCGGGTTCCGGAGGGTGTCAACTCCAGCGCCCGCGCGCACGTAGCCGCACTCGCCGCCGCCCCGGCACGGACGATGCGCGGGCGGGCGCCGTGCGATCCAAACCCAACAGGGAGAGAGGCGTGGCCGGACGACGGGGAAGAGCGATCTGGGCGGGGCTGGCGCTGCTGGCCTTCGCGGCGGGATGCGGGCCCGACGAGGTGGAGCCGCTGCCACCGTTGCAGCGGCCCAGCGCGGAGCGGAGGGCGGGCTTGCCGGAGGTGCGGGGGCGGTGGCTCTTCGCCGGCTTCGAGATCGCGCCGCGCGACAGCGCGTCGATGGCGAACAGCGACTACCAGCTCACGCCGCCGGGCGAGTTCCGCTTCCTGACGCAGCGGCTGGACTCGGTTGCGGGTCAGTACGGGGTGCCGGGCAGCTTCGTGATCCCCTTCACCGGCGAGGTGCGCAAGGACGGCGTCTTCGCCCTGGTGGCCTTTCCGGGGGAGGGGGTGCAGCAGTTCGTGGCGGGCCGCGTGGTGAACGACACGCTCTGGCTGGAGCTCACCAACGTGCTCTCGGTGGAGCGCTGGCCGCCGCGCACCCGCGCCGCCTTCGTGCGGCGTCCCCGCGGCGCGCCCTTTACGCGGCTCCTGGGCGGCGCCCCCATCATCGTCCCGCCCACCCCGGAGGAGCTCGACTCCATCCGCCGCGACTCGATCCGCCTGGACTCGATCCGTATGGATTCGATCCAGCGCGCGAGCGTCGCGCCGGGTGCCGTGCCTCCGGGCGGGGTGCAGCCTGCGGTGCCGGGCGCGGTACCGGGTGCTCCAGTGCAGCAGCCGGGAGTGGCGCGCCCGCCCGTGCAGCAGCCGGGCGCCGCCCGCCCGCCTGCGCAGGTGCCGCCGGCCGCCACCCCGCGCCCGCGTCCCCCGGTGCGCCGCCCACCGCCGCCGACGCAGAACCCCGCGCCGACCCAGGGCCCGCCCGCACCGCAGGAGTACCCGCAGCCCGCGCCGCCCTCCAACCCGCAGCCATCCATGCCGCGCGAAACGATCAGCATCCCGCCGCCGCGGCAGTGATGCGAAAGAGGCGGGGTCCCCAGCCGGGATCCCGCCCCTGGCGAGTGAACTCGCGGCAACAACAGCACAAAGTCCGCCTTCGCGGACTCCCGGGCGAGATCTGCGTTCCTCAAGCCGGCTTCAGCCGCCTTCGCGTGGTCCCAGCCGGGGGCTTTAGCCCCCGGCGATGCCCCGCCGGCGACCCCGCCCCCGGCGTTCCGGGCGCCGCCGATCCGGCACCGACACGCCCCCGACCAGCCTGCGAAGGCAGGCTTCCCGCCGTTGTTGCAGCGGTTTCAACCGCCGGCCCCCGCTCAGCCCCCAAACCTCACCCCGCCCGCCACTCCGCGTTCGTCAAGCTCGTCAGCACGTGGTCCTGCCACTCGCCGTCGAGGTACAGGTAGTCCCGCGCGTACCCCTCCACCACGAACCCGAGCCTCCGCAGCAGCCCCCCACTGCGCCGGTTCCACGGAAAGAAGTTCGCCATCACGCGGTGCATGTTCAGCTCGCGGAACACGTATTGGATCGCCGCCTCCAGCCCCTCGCGCATCAGCCCGTGCCCCTCGCGGTCGGCGGCGATGCCGTAGCCGAGGACGCAGTAGTGCGCCGCGCCGCGCACGAACTGGGTGAAGTTGGCGTTGCCGATCACGCGGCCGGGGTTCGCGTGCTCCCACATGAAGAGGCGCAGCGAGCGGTCGCCGCGGAACTCGGAGCGGCTCGCCTGCGCCTGCGAGCGCCAGAACTCCGCCGTAAAGAACTCGGCCTCCATCCGCGGGCGGGTGCTCGCCAGGTGGTCGTGGTTCTCCACGAAGTAGCGCGCGATAGCCTCGGCGTCGCCGGGCTCGGCCAGGCGCAGCGTCAGGCGCGCGGTGGTCAGCACCGGAGGCTCGCGAAGGGTGGGCATCGTTGGGCGAGGGAAGGCGGTGGGGAGCGCGTGACCCCGCCAAGGTAGGGAACGGGCGCCGCCGGGGGAAGCGGCATGCGGGTTGCTCTCCACCGCGCCTCGAATCACGATGCCCACACACCCGCAAGCTGGAGCACGCCATGAGCCCCGACGACCACAAGGACCTCCCCTTCGACGGCGGGTCGGAGCCCGTGCCCCAGGTGAAGGAGAGCGTCCCCAGCCCTGGCCGCGGCGCCATGCAGTACGTGGTGATCGGCGTCTGCGTGCTGATCGCGCTCTTTTCGCTGCTCTGGGTCTTCGGCTTCTAAGCGGGCGGTACGCGCCACCCCGCGCACGCCCCGCCGGAACGGCTTGCCCGATCCGGCGGGGCGTGGCTACACTTGGGCATGCTCACCGCCGTCGCGCCCCGCCGCTGGGTCTTCCCCCAGCCACCCGACTCCGCCGCCGTCAACCGCCTCTGCCAGGAGCTGCGGCTCCCTCCCGTCCTCTGCGGCCTGCTGGCGCAGCGCGGGATGGCGGAGCCGCTGGCCGCGCGCGGCTTCCTGCGTCCGCACGCGGGGCAGCTCCACGCGCCCTCGCTGCTGGCGGGGATGGGCGACGCCGTGGCCCGCCTGCGCCGCGCGCGCGAGCGCAACGAGGCGGTGCTGGTGCACGGCGACTACGACGTGGACGGGATCTGCTCCACCGCGCTCTTCACCCGCGCGCTGGGGATGATGGGGCTGCGCGCCATCCCCTTCGTCCCGCACCGGCTGGTGGACGGCTACGACCTGTCCGACGCGGGGATCGCGGAGGCGAGGAAATGGGGCGCCACGCTGATCCTGACCGGCGACTGCGGGATCGTGGCGCACGATGCCGTGGAGCGCGCCACCGCCGCCGGCATCGACGTCATCGTCACCGACCACCACACCGCCGGCCCCACCCTTCCCGCCGCCGCCGCGGTGGTGAATCCCAACCGGGGCGATTGCGAGTATCCTGAAAAGGGACTGGCCGGAGTCGGGGTGGCGTACAAGGTGTGCTGTGCGCTCGCCGCCGAGCTCGGCTTCCCTGAGGAGCGCCTGCACTCGTTTCTGGACCTGGTGGCCGTCGCTACCATCGCGGACCTGGCGCCGCTGGTGGGGGAGAACCGGGCGCTGGTGCGCTGGGGCCTCAAGATCCTTCCACAGACGCCCAACCCAGGCCTCCGCGCCCTGCTGCGCGTCACCGGGCTGGCCGACAAGGAGATCACGGCGACGCAGGTGGGATTCGTCCTCGCCCCGCGCCTCAACGCCGTAGGCCGCATGGGCGAGGCGCTCCGCGGCGTCCGCCTCCTGCTGACCGACGACGAGCGCGAGGCGGACCGGATCGCGGCGACGCTGGAAGAGGAGAACCGCTGGCGCCAGACGGTCGATGGCGACACCCTGCGCGCCGCCCTCCTGCAGCTCGAAACGCAGTTCGATCCCGACCGAGACCGCGGCGTCGTGCTGGCGGCCGACGGCTGGCATCCCGGCGTAATTGGCATCGTGGCGTCGCGCGTGGTGGAGCGCATCCACCGCCCCACCGTGATGATCGCGCTGGATGGGGGGAACGATGGGAAGGGAAGCGCGCGCTCCATCCCCGGCTTCCACCTGTACGACGCGATGCGCGACTGTTCGGAGCACCTGACGCGCTTCGGTGGTCACCGGATGGCGGCCGGGTGCTCCATCCGCCCCGAACGGGTCGACGCCTTCCGCGAAGCCTTCGACGGCCGCGCCCGCTCCCTCCTGGAAGACGACCACCTGGTTCCGCAGGTGCGCGTGGACCTGGAGTTGGAGCTACACCAGGCGAACGAGGAGCTGGCGCGCCTGATCCGCCACGCCGGCCCGTTCGGGATGGGGAACGCGACGCCCATCTTCGCCGTGCGCGGCGTCCGCCTTGCGGCCCCGCCCAAGTCAGTGGGCAAGGGACACCTGAAGCTCACCCTGGGCGCATTCGGCCACACGCTGGACGCCATCGGCTTCGGGATGGCGGAGCGCCTGGAGGAGCCCGGCTTCTTCGACGGCCCCCTGGACGTGGCGTTCAAGCTGGAGGAGAACACGTACAACGGCCGCACCACGCCCCAGGCGAAGCTGGTCGACCTGCGGCCGGCGTCGTGAGGGCCCCCACCCCCCGGCCCCCTCCCCCGCAAGCGGGGGAGCGTGGGGGAGGGGGAGAACTGCGCGTGCACGCCGACGCGCAAACGCCAGGGTGCGAACCGCAACCCCGTAGGGGCGGCCCCATGTGGCCGCCCGTGCCCGCCGCCGCTCCGCCGCCCGGTTCCACGCGCTCCGCCCCGCACGCATGAGAATCGTCGCTGGAGAATGGGGCGGCCGCCGCCTCGTGGCGCCGCCGGGACGCGCCACACGGCCGACCACCGACCGCGTTCGCGAGGCGTGGATGAGCGCCGTCGACCCGCACCTGGACGGGGCGCGCGTGCTCGACCTCTTCGCGGGAAGCGGCGCGCTCGGCCTGGAAGCGCTCTCCCGCGGCGCCGCGCACGCGACGTTCGTGGAGCACGCACCGTCCGCGCTCCAGAGCCTGCGCGCCAACCTCACCGCCCTGGGCGCCGCCGCCCGCACCGAGGTCGTACGTGCCGATGCGATCAAGTACGTCGCCGGGCTGCAGGCGGCCGCCTTCGACGTGGCATTCGCCGACCCGCCCTACGCTCAGGGATTCGCCGCGGCGCTGGCGGAGGCGTTCGCGGCCGTGCCATTCGCGGGGCTGCTCTGCATCGAGCACGGGCGCAACGACGAGATCCCGGAACTCCCCGGCGCCCGAACCCGCCGCTATGGCGACACCGCGCTCACCTTCATCCCCGCCCCCGAATGAGCGACCCGCGCATCGCGCTGTGCCCCGGATCGTTTGATCCGCTGACACTCGGCCACGAGGACGTCGTGCGCCGGGCGCTCTCCTTCGCCGACCGCGTGGTGGTGGCCGTCTCGCACTCGCCCACCACGGCCAAGCAGGGGATGTTCACCGTGGACGAGCGCGTGGAGATGATCCGGGAGGCGTTCCAGGACGAGCGGCGCGTGGAGGCCGCCGCGTTCCAGGGGCTCCTGGTGGACTTCGCGCGCCTCCGGGGAGCATCGCTGGTTGTGCGCGGCGTGCGCGGCGCGGTCGATTGGGAATACGAGTCGCAGATGGCCGTGATGAACCGCCGCCTTCTCCCCACCCTGGAGACGGTGATCCTGCCGGCTGACCCGATGCACGCGCACGTTTCGTCCACCCTGATCCGCCAGATA
>DASVTZ010000024.1 GCA_036387335.1 Longimicrobium sp. | reverse complement strand
CCTGGGGCTCCTGCACATGGAGATCATCCAGGAGCGGCTGGAGCGCGAGTTCGACCTGGACATCATCACCACCGTGCCCAACGTGAAGTACCACGTGGTGATGACGGACGAGCAGGACTTCTGGGTGGAGAGCCCCTCCGCCCTCCCCGATCCCACCAAGATCGCGCGCATCGAGGAGCCGTACGTCACCGCGCGCATTCTGGTGCCCGCGGACTACATCGGCGGGGTACAGAGGCTTGCGCACGAGCGGCGCGCGGACTTCCGCGGGATGAGCTACCCCGATCCGCAGCGCGTGGAGCTGACGTACGACCTGCCGCTGGGCGAGATCGTGCTCGACTTCTACGACAAGCTCAAGTCCGCCACGCGGGGCTACGCATCGTTCGACTACGACTTCTCCGAGTACCGCGCCAACCCGCTGGTCAAGCTGGACATGCTGATCAACGGCGAGCCGGTGGACGCGTTCAGCGTCATCATCCACCGCGACAAGAGCCAGGAGTACGGGCGCAACATCGCGGAAAAGCTCAAGGAGTTGATCCCGCGGCAGATGTTCGAGGTGGCGATCCAGGCCGCGATCGGCAACAAGGTCATCGCCCGCGAGAGCATCTCGGCGATGCGAAAGAACGTGACTGCCAAGTGCTACGGCGGCGACATCTCCCGCAAGCGCAAGCTCCTGGAAAAGCAGAAGGCCGGCAAGAAGCGGATGAAGCAGGTGGGGACGGTGGAGATTCCGCAGGAGGCGTTTCTGGCCGTGCTGCGGGTCGGGGAATGAGGGAGTGCGTGAGTGCGTTAGTGCGTGAGTGCGCTGGCCCGGCGCGGCGATGAGGCTGCCGATCGTGGGCGGGCGGCTGCGCGGGCGCTGGTGGCTCCCCGCCAGCCGCGGGAAGATCCTGCGCATCCTGGGCGGCAGCTACGAGCCGGAGCAGACGCGGCTGTTCGAGGAGCACGTCCGCCCCGGCGCAACGGTGCTGGACGTGGGGGCGCACGTGGGCTACTACACCGTGCTTTCGGCGGTGCTGGCGGGTGAGCGGGGCGCGGTGTGGGCGTTCGAGCCGAACCCCGTCAACGCCGCCTTCCTGCGCCGCCACGCCGAGATCAACCGGCTCGCGAACGTGCGCGTGACCGAGGCCGCCGTCTCCGACGCGAACGGCACGGCGCGCTTCGGCTTCGGGAGCGGGAGCGGGACGGGGCACCTGTCGGCGGACGGCACCGCGGAGGTGAGGACGGTGCGGCTGGACGACTTCTGCGCGGAGCACGGGATCGCGCCGTCGGCGATGAAGGTCGACGTGGAGGGCGCGGAGGGGGCCGTGCTGGAGGGCGCGCGCGACACGCTGGCCCGGCACCGCCCCGTCCTCTTCCTCTCCACGCACGGAGTGGAGGTGCACCGCGCCTGCCTGGCGTTCCTGGAGGGCGCCGGGTACGCCTGCCGTCCCATTCTGGGCGACGACGTGAGGACGACCAGCGAGCTGCTCTGCACTCCGGCGGCGCGGTAAGGGCGGCGATGCGCCTGTCGGTGATCGTCTCCACCTACAACAAGCCGCACTTCCTGGAGCGCGTCCTCTGGGGATACGCCGTCCAGACGGACCGCGACTTCGAGCTGGTGGTGGCGGACGACGGGTCAGGCCCGGAGACGGCCGAGCTCATCCGCCGCGTGCGCGCCGAGTCGAAAATGGACATTGTGCACGTGTGGCACGAAGACCGCGGTTTCAGGAAGACGGAGATCCTGAACCGCGCCATCGTGGCCTCGCGCGGCGACTACCTCCTCTTCACCGACGGCGACTGCATTCCGCGTCGCGACGTGGTGGAGGTGCACCGCGCGCTGGCCCGGCCGGGGCGCTACCTGGCGGGCGGCTCCCTGAAGCTCCCGGCCGGGGTGAGCGAGCGCATCACCGTCGAGGACGTGACGTCGGGTCGCGTGGCCGAGCTGCGCTGGCTCTGGGCGCGGGGATGGAGGCCGGGGCGCCGCGCGCTGCGCCTGGTGCGCTCGCCGAAGCTGGCGGCGCTGTTCGACCGCATCACGCCGACGGCCGCGCACTTCCACGGGAACAACGCCTCCACCTGGCGCGAGGCGATCTTGCGGGTGAACGGCTTCGAAGGGAAGATGGGGTACGGCGGGCTGGACCGGGCGCTGGGGTACCGCCTGGAGAACGCGGGGGTAAGGGGGATGCAGATCCGCCACCGCGCCGTCGCGCTGCATCTGCACCACGACCGTCCGTACCGGCGCCCCGAGGTGGTGAGCGCCAACCGCGCCATCCTCGACGCCATCACGCGCGAGCGGCTGGTGCGCGCGGAGCAGGGAATCGCCGAGCTGGCACCGGATCCTACGTTGCGCGTGCTGCGCTGAACCGTTCATCAGGACACGCATGACAGCGGACAAGGCCGAGAAGCGCTGGATCGTGGGGGTGGACCTGGGCGGCACCAACGTCGTCGTGGGCCTTGTGCCCATCGAAGGCGGGGAGGTGCTGGGGCTGCGCACGCTCCCCACCGAGTCCAACCGCGGGGCCAAGTTCGTGGTGGACCGCATCGTCCACATGGTGAACGACGCCATCGCCGAGGTGGCCGAGGCGCACGGCACCACGCGCGCGGCCGTTGCGGGGGTGGGGATCGGCTCGCCGGGCCCCCTCAACCGCAAGACGGGCACGGTCATCAACACGCCGAACCTGGGGTGGCGCAACTTCCCGCTGCGCGACCTGATCTCCAACGCCGTCAAGCTCCCCTGCTCGCTGGACAACGACGCCAACTGCGCCACCTACGGCGAGTGGTGGCTGGGCGCCGGGCGTGGCACGCAGTCGCTCGTCGGCTTCACGCTGGGGACGGGGATCGGCGGCGGAATCGTGCTGAACGGCGAGATCTACCACGGGTGCAGCGACGTGGCCGGCGAGATCGGCCACATGACCATCGACAGCAACGGCCGCAAGTGCAAGTGCGGCAACTACGGCTGCCTGGAGCAGTACGCCAGCGGCCCCGCCATCGCGCTGCGTGCCACCGAGGGGATCGAGGCCGGCGCCGAGTCGATGCTCGAGGAGATGGTGGACGGCAGGTTGGAGGAGATCACCGCCGCCACCGTCTACGAGGCCGCCGTCCTGGGGGATCCGTACGCCACCGAGGTGATGAAGGACACGGCCCGTTTTTTGGGATCGGGCGTGGCGAGCATCATCAACATCCTGAATCCGCAGATGGTGGTGATCGCGGGCGGCGTGACGCGCGCGGGCGACCACCTCTTCGTGCCGCTGATCGCCGAGGTGCGCCGCCGCGCCTTCCGCTCCGCGCAGGAGTGCTGCCGCATCGTCCCCGCCGAGCTGCCGGGGACGGCGGGGGTGGTGGGGGCGGCGGGGGTGTTCAAGAAGGAGAACTACGGGGCGATGTGAGGCCCCCTCCCCCCGGCCCCCTCCCCCGCCTGCGGGGGCGCAGGGCGGGTGAGGGGGAGAACTGCCCTCCGGCTGCACAGATCCTTGTAGGGGCGCGATTCATCGCGCCCGTGCCCGACGCCGCTCCCCCGCCTGCGCTGCGCACCGACCTTCGTAGGGGCCGCCCCATGTGGCTGCCCGTGCCCGGCCATGCGCGCCGCCCGTTCACCGCATTTCGATCCGGCCGTTCCCCGTTCCCATGCCTCAATCGTGACCCTTCGCCTCGGCATCCTCGGCACGTTCGTTTGGGACCGCATCTGGACGCTGGAGGACCAGGCGGCGGGGCGGCCGTTCGAGAGCTGGGGCGGGCTGGCGTACTCGCTGGCCGCCGCCGCCGCCGCACGTCCGGACGGGTGGGAGATCGTGGCGGTAGCACGCGTGGGGCAGGACCTTTTCGACGAGGCCCGCGCCTTTGCCGCCGCGCTGCCGGGGGTGGACGCGGAATCGGCACTGGTGGCGGCGCCGGAGCCGAACAACCGCGTCGAGCTGCGCTACACCGACGACGCGCGGCGCGGCGAGCGGCTGACCGGCGGCGTCGAAGCGTGGACCTGGGACGAGCTGGCGCCCCGCGTGGCCGGCCTGGATGCGCTGTACGTCAACTACTTCTCAGGCTTCGAGATCGGGCTGGAGGCGACGGAGCGGCTGCGCGCGGAGTTCGCCGGGCCGCTGTACGCCGACCTGCACTCGCTCTTCCTGGGCTGCCCCGGCGCGGGAACGCGCGTGATGCGCCACCTGCCGGAGTGGGAGCGCTGGGCGGCCTCCTTCGACGCGGTGCAGCTCAACGACGACGAGCTGCGCATGCTCGCCCCTGGAGCGGACTCGCGAGACGACGCGGCGGCGACGCTGATGGGCGCCGGTCCACGTGTGGTGGCCGTCACACACGGCGTGGAGGGGGCGACGATCCTGCGGGGCGCCGACATCCCGGCCGATCCGCGCTGCTGGCCGGAGTCGCGCAGGGAGGTTGGGGGACCGCTTGCGGCGAGCCGCTACCCGAGCCGCCCCTGCACGGGCGATCCCACCGGGTGCGGCGACGTGTGGGGGGCGACTTTCTTCACATCGCTGGTCGGCGGGGCGGGATGGGACGAGGCCGCCGCGGCCGCGCACACCGCCGCGGTGCGCAAGATGGGTGTGCGCGGGGCTAGCGGGCTGTTCGAGCACCTCACAGGAAGCTGAGGCGGAACGCATGCTCTACATGATCGTTGAGAACTTCCGCGGGGGCGACGCGGTGCCGGTGTACCGCCGGTTCGCGGAGCAGGGGCGGATGGCGCCGGAGGGGCTGCGCTACGTGGCGAGCTGGGTGCAGGACGACCTCGCGCGCTGCTTCCAGGTGATGGAGTGCGACGACCGGGCCCTCCTCGACGAGTGGATCTCGCGCTGGGAGGACCTGGTGGAATTCGAGGTGTGGCCGGTGATCACGTCCGACGAAGCGCGCGCCACCGTCGCTCCCCGGCTGTAGCCGCGCCATTCCCCATTCCCCATTCCCCATT
>DASVTZ010000023.1 GCA_036387335.1 Longimicrobium sp. | reverse complement strand
CGGGCGCGATAAATCGCGCCCGTGCCACGGATGCCGGGTCGGGTCGGAGTGCACCCTTTCCCCCGCTTGCGGGGGAGAGGGCCGGGGAGAGGGGGAGCCCGCGCGCCCCGACCCCAGCCCACGCACACCACCCCACGCGTCCGCCCCTCCCCCAGCAGTTTGGGGGAGGGGCAGCGAGGAACGAGCGGGGAGGGGGCCGCCTGCCCGCGCCCTACCGCTGGTTGTCCGGCTGCCGGATCGGATCGCGCACCGCGTCCGGCGTCGTCTCCTCCGTTCGCCGGTTCTGCTCGGCGAGGGCGTCGCGGTTGTCCTGCGCGTTGGCGACGTTCGCGGCGGCCTGCGAGTTGTCTTCGGAGGCCGTGCCGGTGGTGCCCGAGGTGCGGGTGTTCGTCGCGTTCGAGATGAGTTTTTCGCTGCCGCCGCCGTTACTGATGACGTCCTGCTGGCCGACCGGGTGGTTTGCGGAGTCGCCGGCGGTGGCTTCGGTGCGGCGGTTCTGGTCGCGGAGCGCTTCCAGGTTGTCGTGCGCGTTCTGGGTGTGGGCCTCCGCGGCGCGGGTGCCCTCGTTGCCCTGGTTGGCGCCGGTGTTGTTCTGGTCCATGCTCGTCTCCTTCAGCGGGTGAGTCCTTCCGCGGTCGCAACTCCCATTCCGGCGCGCGAAAAGGCCCCGCACCGTGTGCCGGTGCGGGGCCTCTGTTTCGCGCGGACGGGGGTTCAGTCCGGGAAGTTGACCGCGGCGCTGTGGTCGCCGATCAGGTCGATGATCGCCTCCATCTGGGCGCCCATGCGGTCCAGGCGGTTGAGGACGGTGCGGCCGTGCGCGTAGTCGAAGTACAGCGCGACCGCCTCCTCGTGCGCCGGATGGAACTCCAGCACCTTGTCGTCCAGCCGGCGGTGGAGGTCGGTCACCAGGATGCCGACCGCTTCGCGCACGCGGCGCTGGTCTTCCAGCGAGTCGATGCTGAAGTCACCGGTGAGGCGGGGAAGGAGCTGCTCCACCTTCGCCACGCCCTCCGGCGGTGCGGCAACCGCACCGAAGCGACCACTGTCGGTCGCCATGAGCTCGATCGCGGCCGAAAGCGCGCGGAGCTCTTCGAAGTTGAAGTGAAGGATCACGGAGCCTCCCTTGCTTAGAGTCACCCACCGATCAAGGCAATCGGCGGGCCACGTACCGCTGTCCTCAGTACACCGCGCGTTCCCAAACGTTTACGCCAGGGGATACACGCGGGTTTCAGGTGAAGGGCCGGGCGGAACGCCTTGATCGCGGCATTCCACGGCGCCGGTGTGCGTCCCGTGGCGGGGACGGGGCGCGCATCCCCGGGAGGACGGTGAGAGGAAGGTGATCCGCTTCGGACCGCTGATCGTACAATTGCCTCACTCGCTGGCCGGCGCAAGGGCGCCAGTGTGCACCTTGTTCACCAGCGCGCGCCAGGCACAGTCCGCCCGCTCCAGCGCCTCGTCCGCCGTGCCGCCCAGCGCCGTCACGTGGCCCATCTTGCGGCCGGGGCGCGACTCCGCCTTTCCGTACAGGTGCAGCGCGGCCATCGGCACCGCCATCATCTCAGCCGTACCCGCCCGCCCCAGCCCGGTTCCGGCGTCGTCCCCCATCAGGTTGACCATGGCGGCAGGCCATAGCAGATCCGCCGAGCCGAGCGGGAGCCCGCACACCGCGCGGAGCTGCTGCTCGAACTGCGACACGGGGCACGCCTCCCAGGTGTAGTGCCCGGAGTTGTGGGGGCGCGGCGCGATCTCGTTCATCCGGATGACGTCGTCCTCGCCCACGAACATCTCCACCGCCAGCAGCCCCACCACCTCCAGCCCCTCGGCCAGGGCGCACGCGATCCGCCGCGCCTCCTCCGCCAGCTCCGGGGAGATACGCGCCGGGGCGACGGTGGAGTGGAGGATGCCGCCGCGGTGCTCGTTCTCGCCCACGGGAAAGCACGCGATCTCGCCGCCCGGCCCGCGCGCGCAGACCACCGAGATCTCCATTCGGAAGCGGACGAAGGCCTCCAGAATGAGCTCCGCACCCTCCGGCGCCACGGAGCGGAACGCCGCCTCTGCCTCCGCCGGGTCGCGGATCACCGCCTGGCCCTTGCCGTCGTAGCCGCCGCGCGCAGTCTTGAGCACGGCGGGCACGCCGATCTCGTTGAGCGCCGCGTGCAGGTCGTCGAGCGAGCCGACGGCGCGGTACTCGGCGGTGGGGACGCCCAGGCGGCGGGCCGCATCCTTTTCGCGGATGCGGTGCTGCGCCACCTCCAGCACGTCTGGCCCCGGGCGGACGGGGACGACGGCCTCCAGGGCACGCAGGGTGTCCACGTCCGCGTTCTCCCACTCCAGCGTCACCACGTCCGAGCGGCGGGCCAGCTCCAGCGCGGCATCGGCATCGTGGAAGGGGGCGATGATGGTCTCGTCGGCGATGGCGGCGGCGGGGGAGTCGGCGGCGGGGTCCCAGACGACGATGCGGTAGCCCATGCGCCGCGCCTCCATCACGAACATCCGCCCGAGCTGGCCGCCGCCCACGATGCCGATGGTGGAGCCGGGGAGGATCGGCGTCACGCTTCCGGCTCCCGCAGCGCGTCCTCGGCCATGCGCTGGGCGAAGGCGCGCAGGCGGTCGCGGATCTCGGGATCGCGCGTCCCCAGGATGCGCGCGGCCAGGAGCCCCGCGTTGGCCGCCCCCGCCTTGCCGATCGCCACCGTGGCCACGGGCACGCCGCGCGGCATCTGCACGATGGAGAGGAGCGAGTCCACCCCGTTGAGCGTGGACGAGAGGACGGGGACGCCGATCACGGGGAGCACCGTCTTAGCCGCCGTCATCCCCGGCAGGTGCGCCGCGCCGCCCGCGCCGGCGACGATCACGTCCAGCCCGCGCGCCTCCGCCGCCTCGGCGTACGCGAACATGCGGTCGGGGGTGCGATGGGCGGAGACGACCTCCATCTCGTAGGCGATCCCCAGCTCGTCCAGCACCCGGGCCGCTTCCAGCATCGTCTCGCGGTCCGAGCGGCTCCCCATGATGATCCCCACGCGCGGCTGGCTCATTCCCGTCGGGCTCGTTGGTGGCGCGTGAGGTGTTTCACGCGGAATGGCGCGGACGGATGCATCCTCCGCGCTGCCTCAATGTACCGGCGGCGGGCGTGCGGCTGCAACGGAGGACGAGAGCCTTGTTTCCGTTTGGGAACGGACGTAGGTTGCCGGTCCTACCCGCCGAAGAGCCGCACCGAATGCAGATCCGCGAAGTCCAGCAGCAGGTCGACGAGTACATCTCGCAGTTCAAGGAAGGCTACTTTCCCCCGCTGGTGAACCTGGCCCGCCTCACCGAAGAGGTGGGCGAGCTTGCCCGCGAGCTGAACCACCGCTTCGGCCCCAAGAAGAAAAAGGCCGACGAGCCCGAGGGCGACGTCGCGCTGGAGCTGGGAGACGTGGTATTCGTGTGCGTCGTCCTGGCGAACCAGATGGGCATCGACCTGGACGACGCCGTGGGGCGCACGCTCGCCAAGTACCGCGTGCGCGACGCCGACCGTTGGGAACGGAGGGAGGAGAACCCGTAGCACCGCACGCCCCCCGCACTCACGCACTCACGCACTTCCGCACCTCCGTCCCGCCCCATGAATCCCACCATCTTCATCATCGACGACGACCCCGATCAGGTTGCGCTGGTGACCGCGCAGCTTGAGCGGAGCAGGCGCTTCGTCACCAAGGGGTTCACGCGGCCGGAGGAGGCGCTCGACGAGATCCGCGCCGAAGCGCCCGACGCGGTGGTGTGCGACCTGGTGATGCCCTCGATGGACGGGATCGCCTTCACGCGCCGCGTGCGGGAGTTCGCGCCGTCGCTCCCCGTCATCATCGCCACCGCGCACGGAACGGAGGGGGACGCGGAGACGGCGCTGCAGGCTGGGGCCACGGACTTCGTCACCAAGCCCATCGAGCCCAAGGCGCTGGAGACGCGCATCCGGCGCGCGCTGGAGCAGGTGCCCGCGCAGGAGCTGCTCACCTCGGTGACGGCGGCCAAGTTCGACCGCCACGGCATCGTCGGCTCGCACCCGCTGGTGCAGGAAGTGAGGAACTTCGTGGACCAGGTGGCGTCCGTGGCCCAGGTCTCCGCGCTCCTGCTGGGCGAAAGCGGCACGGGGAAGAACCTGGTGGCGCGCGCCATCCACGGCGCCAGCGGGCAGGCCGCCCGCCGCTTCGTGGAGGTCAACTGCGCCGCCCTCCCCGCGCAGCTCCTGGAGGCGGAGCTCTTCGGCTACGAGCGCGGCGCCTTCACCGATGCGCGCCAGACCAAGCGCGGGCTGGTGGAGGTCGCGGACGGCGGGACGCTGCTGCTGGACGAGATCGGATCGATGCCGCTGGAGCTGCAGGCCAAGCTCCTCTCGTTCCTGGAAAGCCGCACCTTTCGGCGCATCGGCTCCACGCAGGAGCAGTCGGTGTCGCTGCGCGTGGTGGCCGCCACCAACGTGGACCTGGCATCCGACGCGCGCGCGGGGCGCTTTCGCGAGGATCTCTTCTACCGGCTGAACGTGGCCTCGCAGGTCCTCCCCTCGCTGCGCCACATCCGCTCGGACATCCCGGAGGTCGCGCGGCACTTCACCAAGCGCGCCGCGGAGTACTTCGGCAAGCAGGTGCCCGCCATCGACGCGGCGGGAGTGCAGCGGCTGCAGGCGCACGACTGGCCGGGGAACGCGCGCGAGCTGCGCAACGTCATCGAGCGGTCGATGATCTTTTCGCGCGGCCCCGTGATGCAGATCGGCGAGCTGGCGTCCGCGGGCGCCGCGCCGGCCCCCGTCACCAACGCGCTCCAGGTGCCCCGCGGGCTCACGCTGGACGAGGTGGAGCGGATGTACATCGAGTCGACCCTGCGCGACCTGGGAGGCAGCGTCAGCGCCGCCGCCGAGCAGCTCGGCATCTCGCGAAAGGTGCTGTGGCAGCGAAGGAAGAAGCACGGCATGCCGGACGTCGGCCTGTGAGCGCCC
>DASVTZ010000022.1 GCA_036387335.1 Longimicrobium sp. | reverse complement strand
CCCGCCCCCACCCCACCGCCCGTCTTTCGCACACCGCAACCCGTAGGGGCAGACCTACGTGTCTGCCCTCCCCCGCCCAAGCCCCGACACCCGCGCCAGAGCCCCATGCCCTGCCGAGAGAGCCGCCTCCCCTACCCTCGTGATTCGCCCCGCACTCCCGCAGCCACACACGGATCCAGCCGGAGCCGCACCGGGCACTGCACCTCACCCCAACCCCTCGTCACGCGCAGTAGATCCTTCGCTCCGCGCCAAAGATGGCAAACCGGCAAAGGACGGTGCCGCGCGTCGCTCAGGATGACAAATGAAGGGTGCCTCGCATACCCAGCCCGCTTCTGCGGGCTTCGCTTGGTTCCAGCCGGGGGCTTTAGCCCCCGGCGGCCGGGCGTCGGCCTCACGCGACGATGACCATCCCCCCGGTGTTGTTCATCCCCCGGCGCCCGACGCCCGCGTTCCGCACCTGTCCCCATTCCCCATTCCCCTCAGTCATCATCGTCCTCCTCCGGCGCATAATCGCTTTCCTGCCAGCGCTGCGATTCGAAGCCGATGGATGCGAATGCGGCGAGCGCGGCGGGGGCCGCGAGAAGGAGGAACGCCGCGAAAAAGAACCCGGTACCGGGCACGTCGTGCGTCAGAGTCACCGTGTACCCGACGGGCACCTCCGCCTCCGGATCGATCAGGAGCTGGTAGCGGCCCGCGGGAACCGAGGGGAGCCGCACCTCGTCCGAAGAAGAGCCCTCGCTCCAGCTCTCGCCCCCCTCCACCCCGTGATACTGGCTCACCTCGCGCCCGAACTCCAGCCGCTTCCCCGTCTCCTCGTTGACCAGCGCAAAGGAGAAAAACGCCCACGCGTTGTCCAGGTCGGTGTCCACCTCCACCTGCAGGGCGGCCGGGCGCCCCGTCAGCACGATGGGGCCGGCCTCGATGGAGTTGGAATCCTCCGGCAGACCCGGCCGGAAGGCGTAGCGCTCACTGAACACCCGGTCGTTCCGCGCCGTGGCGCAGCGCCCCACCGTCAGCACCGTGAACAGCGCCATCAGGATCATGAACGCCCGCCGGTAGCGCCGCGAGCGGTCCGTGTGCGGCGACGGCTGGCAGGCGAACACGCCCCTGGGCGCGGGCGGCAGCCCCGGAAGCCCGAAGTTCTTCCAGATGGTCGCGGGCGGAACGTACTCGGCCAGCGTCCACGTCGACTCGCCGGCGGTATCCTCCCACGACAGCATCCGCGGCGGGTGGACGAAGTCGCGCACCAGCTCCTCGTCGCCCACGTGGACCTCCCACGGGAACTCGCCGAGGACGAAAGTGGTGGCCGCCGTGTCGGTGGCGAAGTGCTTGAAGGTCTCGCCGTTCAGCGTCGCGATCGGTCGCCCGCCCGCCGTCCCCATCTTGGGGATGTTGTGCAGGGGGGTGGCGTCCGTCCAGTGCCCGTTCTCCTCCGTGAGGTAGCGGAAGCCGCGTTCCGGGTGGAAGAGGACGTACTCGGACCACGGGTACTGCACCGCCTCCTCGGTCACCGATCGGATCTGGAAGCCGATCACCTCCCACTCCGCCCCGTGCAGCCGCCCCCGCGTGCCCAGCGGGATGCGCGGCGAGTGCGTCAGCTTCTGCTGAAAGATCTGCAGTACGCGGAGGCCGGGGTCCTGCGCATCCAGCACCGATCCGCACGAGCCGCACACCACACTCACCGTGCGCCCGGCCGCGCGCACCGTCACGGCGCCGCCGCACTGGGGGCAGCGAAGGGTGCGCACCTCCTGCGCCTTCGGGGCCTCAAGATCGCGCAGCCCCGCCAGCTTCAGCGCGTCCCACGACACCGCCTCGCCCGCGAACAGGAGGGGCGGCGACTCGCTGTAGTCGATCGTGCCCACCCGCCCGTCGTGCGAGCGCAGGTCGGCGAAGAGGATCTCGTCCTTGTCCCAATACGCGAAGGGGAGGTCGCCCTCGGTGCCGGCGTAGCGCGCGCGCACCACCTCGGTCACCTGAAGAGGACCGCCGCTCTCTTCCACCACGTCGCCGAGCCGCACGCTCTCCGGAGCGGGGAGCACGGCCGGCGCGGCGAGGACGGTCATCGACAGCTCGCCGTCCGCCTCGGCCAGCCACGCGCTGGCGCCGCCGCCGGTCACGACGTGCCACTCGTTCCACGCACCCCGCTCCCACGCATAGGCGATGCGCCCGACGACCTCGAACGAGCGCCCGCCGTACTCGCCGCGCGTGCCCAGCTGGATGCGCGAGTCGGCGCTCGGCGGTGCGGAAACCACGCCCACGCGCTCCAGCGCCACGTCGTGCCGCACGATGACGGACGAGCAGTACGGGCAGACGCTCTGCACCGCCCCTGCCCAGCGGAACTCGAAGGGCGCCCCGCAACTGGGGCACTGCGCGGCGGGCGCCGTCACGCGGCCACCACCGCGGCGTAGGGCCGGTCCACCGCGCGCACCGTCACCTCGTCCGCGCCGAAGCGGGCGCGCAGCTCGGCGCCGAAGTCCCACTCAGGGCGCGGGCGGCAGCAGAAGAGGTTGAGGCAGAGCGAGCCGTGCTCGGGAAAGGTGTGCACCGTCAGGTGGCTCTCGGCCAGCAGCACCATCCCGGTTACGCCCCCCGGCCCCGGGAACTTGTGCCAGAGCGGGTCGCCCACCGGGTGCAGCTCCAGCCCCGCCACCACGGCCGCGAAGAGCGCGCGCAGCGCCTCCACGTCGCGCAGCGGTGCGGGGTCGCAGCCGTGCGCCTCCACCAGCCACTCGCGGCCGTCGGTCACGCGGGCTCCGGAATGTGCGGGGTGGCGGTGGCGAAGCGGGGCACGTCGGGTTGGGCGAGGGGATTTCCGGCGGACCGAAGTATATCCCACACCGCGCCGCGTCTCAAGCCCGGCGGCGCCCCGGGAAAACGCCTACCGAATGGTGATCGGCAGCACCGCCCACACGTCGCGGGTCACGCCGTCCAGCGTCGCCGCGCGGAAGCTCAGGCGCTCCGCGAGTTCGAGCGCGAACCGGTCGACCGCTTCCGATCCGCTGGAGCGGGCGACCTCGGCGTACAGCACGCGTCCGTCCCGCGAAACGGCGATCCCCACCAGCACGGGGCGCGGGACGCGCTCCGCCTGCGGTGTGGAGGCTGCCCACCGCTGGAGCTCGCTCACGATCAGATCGCGGTTGAGCAGCACCGGACGGCAATCCCGCCTGCGCCCGTCGGCGCGCGCGGGCGGAAGGGCCGTCGTATCCAGCCTCAGCACCGACGCGACGCGCCCGCCCTGCCGCTCCGGCAGTTCCTTCATGTGCTCCGCCAGCACGGGAGCGACGGCGCCGAGTGCCGCCGTGGGAAAGTTCAGGTCGAACGAGCGGATGACGGGAGCCCCGCCGCCCCGTTCCGTGGTGACGATCACCAGCCCCTTGGGATCGGACACTCCCGCCGCCCGCAGCGCCGACTGGAGCGCCCCGCGCTGCGCCTGGTGGGACGCCCTGTAGAGGGCGGCCTCCTGCGCTTCACGGCGCCCGCGCGGCTGGTCGGCCTCCCAGGTGCACTGCTGCGCGTACAGGGGTGGTGCGGCGCAGAGCAGCGCGGCGGCGCAGAGAACGGTGCGGATCATGTGCGTTCGGCCTCTCATCAACCGTGTGCCACTACGGGAACGACCCAATCTAACCCCTTCCTCGCGAATCCGTCTGCATCGGAGGGAAATGGTCTCACGCGGAGACGCGGAGACGCAGAGAGAACTACGCGAACTCTCTCTGCGTCTCCGCGCCTCCGCGTGAGGCCTTTTTTTAGTGGCGCCCGCTGTGCCCCTCGCCGCGGAAGCCGCGATCGACGCGCAGCTCGATGAGCTGGTTGTTGGAGGCGGCCAGGTTCGCCACCTGCGTGCCGCTGCGGAAGAGAACCGCCGGGTCCAGCGTGATGGTGACCTGCGGCGCGGACGACGTCTCCGTCAGCACCAGCGGCGGGTTGAGCGCCACGCGGGTGCGCAGCTCGGCGCGGACGAAGACGCGGAAGGGCTGCGCGGCGCCCAGCGTCCCGTTGGTGCGCGGCTGGAAGGTGCCCGACACCATCATGCTCGCCTTCTGCGGCCAGTTGGGGATCTCCGCGCGGATCTGCTGGAGGAGCGCCTCGGTGCGCGCGGCCTCGCCCGCGTCGTCGTCGCTGTTGGAGTCGTCGTCGTTGTCGTCCAGGTTCTTGACCCGGAACTCCACCTCGTCGTACGTGCCCGGCTTCACCGACCCGGCGTCGACCGTGACCACGCCGTCGAAGGGGAGGTTGATGAAGAGCGGCCCCACGTTGAAGTCGTCGCAGTCGTCGGCGCCGCCGTTGTCTTCGCAGCGGTTGACGTCGTCGTCGCCGCGCAGGCGGAAGCGGGCGACCACCGCGCGCAGGTCGGTGAGGGTGAGGACGCCGTTGTCGCCGTTGAGGACTAGCTGGCCGGCCGCCGCCGAGAGGCTCGCGGAGCCCGCCGGGGCGAGCTGCGCCGAGGCGCCGCTGGTGCGGGCCGTGAAGTTGATGCTCACCTCGTCGCCCGCCGCCGAGCCGGTCGAGGGCGAGTCGCACCCGGTGGCGAGGAGGGCGGCGGCGAGGAGGGTCGGGATCGCGAGTCGGTTGGTCATGGCTGTGTCTCCGTGGTTCGGGCCGGGCCGGGTGCCTGGCGTGTGTCTCTGGCTCCATTCAAAGGCAACGGGGGTACCAGGGAAGGCCGGCTGGATGCCAGCGACCGTAAACCCGCGCCGCGTCTGAGCTTCGCCGCCGGGCCGCCGTGCTGGCGCGCGAACGCCCGGCGCGCTATATCGTCCCATATCGCTACACTCCCGCCGCGTGGCGCTACGCGGCACCGTCCTCTGCCCGTTCGGCCGTGACCCAGCTCGTCGTCGTTGCACGCTCCGATTCCTTCTCCGCCGTCTGGCCGGAGCTCGCCGCGCTGGCCGGGGCGGAGCTGCGCGTGGTGGCGAACGCCGAGGCGTGCGGCCCGCTGGAGGAGGCGGCCCTGCTGGGCGTGGCCGGGGTGGAGGAGGAGGCGGAGCCGGAGGTGCGCGCCCTGGCCGCGGCCGGATCGCCCGCGCCGCTGGTGATCGGCGCGCGCGCGGACCACCGCCTCGCCGCCACCCTCGTGCGCGCGGGCGCGGGGGATTACTTCGCGCTCCCCGGCGACATCGAAGCGTTGCGCGCGGAGATGAAGGAGCGCGCCCGGCGCCGCGAAGGGCGCGCAGCGGGGGCGCGGCTGGCCGCACAGGAGCGGACGGCGTTCGACTTCGGCAAGATCGTGGGCAGGAGTCCGCAGATCCGCGCGGCGCTGGACCGGGCCGCGCGCATCATCCCCCGCGACCGCGCCACCGTGCTCATCACCGGCGAGACCGGAACCGGAAAGGAGCTGCTGGCGCAGGCCATCCACTACAACGGGCCGCGCGGCGCCGCTCCTTTCGTGGAGCTGAACTGCGCCGCCCTCCCCGCCGGGCTGCTGGAAACGGAGCTTTTCGGCCACGAGCGGGGCGCCTTCACCGACGCGCGCGCCGCCAAGCCCGGCCTTTTCGAGGCGGCGGACGGCGGGTCGCTCTTTTTGGACGAGATCGGCGAGCTGCCGCTCACGCTGCAGGGAAAGATCCTCAAGGCGCTGGAGGAGAAGGAGGTGCGCCGCGTGGGCGCCGTCCGCGGGCGCACGGTGGACGTGCGCATCATCGCGGCGACGCACGTGGACCTGGCGGCGGCGGTGGCGCGGAAGGAGTTCCGAGAGGACCTGTACTACCGCCTCAACGTCATCCCGCTGCACCTGCCGGCGCTCAGGGAGCGGGGAGAGGACGTGGTGCTCATCGCCGAGCACTTCCTGCGCTCGCTGGCGGAAGGATACGGGATGGACGCGCCCGCCATCAGCCCGGAGCTGAAGCGGGCGCTGATGGCGCACACCTGGCCCGGCAACGTGCGCGAGCTGCGCAACGGCCTGGAGCGCGCCCTCCTGCTGGGCGACGGGGGGCTCGATCCGGCGGACCTCTTCCCCGCCCTCCCCGCCCCGGCGCCCGTCTCCAACGGCGCGATCCCATTCCCCGCATCGCTCACCGAGATCGTGCGCGGAGCGGCGGTGGCGATGCTGGAGCGCTTCGACGGGAACAAGAGCGCGGCCGCCGACGCGCTGGGCATCTCGCGCTCGCGGCTGTACCGCCTGCTGGAAGGGGAAGATGTAGCGGAATGAGACATCCGTTGCGGCGCGCGACAGCCGCACTCGGCGAAAAGCCAGTCGCCACGCGGGTTTTCGCGGGCTCGCGCCTTGCCCTAACCGGCACACGACACACGATCCACGCCCAGATGGGATACCGATAGATGAAACAGAATCGTACGATCGCGCTCGCCCTCGCCGCCGCCCTCCTGCTGGGCGGATGCGAGCGGGGCGGCACGGACAATCCGCCGGACGTGGTGCCGGACGCCCAGTTCGTCGCCGCGCGCCAGGCCACCAGTGCCCCGTCGCTCGCCTCGCGCGAGGCCACCTTCTGGGCCAGGGCGGGCGACAACGCCGAGGTCCGCATCCCGTACACGACGGGGGAGAACTGCCTGGAGTTCAAGATCCCGGGCAACGCGCTCCTGCGCCGGCCGGACGGCACCGCGTTCCGCCGCGGCGACTCCATCCAGGTCACCATCCGCGTGCTGGACCCCGCCACCTTCAAGTTCGAGTTCCAGCCGAGCGGGCTGCGCTTCGACCCGGACCACCCGGCGGAGCTCCGCATGCGCTACAGGTACGCCGACCCGGACCAGAACGGCGACGGCCGCGTGGACTCGGCCGACGAGCGCTCGCGCCTGGCGATCTGGCGCCAGGAGACGGACGGGCAGCCGTGGGTGCGGATCGGCACCGTGCGCGACGCGGAGCTGGACGAGGTGCGCGCCGATCTGCAGGGGTTCACGAAGTACGCGATGGCCTCGAAC
>DASVTZ010000021.1 GCA_036387335.1 Longimicrobium sp. | reverse complement strand
TCACGGGGCTCCCCGTGGCGTCGGTGCCGGCAGGGGTCGACGCGGAGGGGATGCCAGTGGGGCTCCAGATCGTCGCGCCGCCGCTGGGGGAGGAGCGGGCGCTGGCGGCGGCATCGGTAGTGCAACGGCTCCGTCCAGTTGGGATGCCGCCGCGCTTTCTCACTCCGGAGCCACGATGAACGACGAGGGATCGGACCCGCATTCCATCTTCACCGGCTCGCAGGCGACCGCCAACCTGGTCGGGTGGATCGATGGCGTGCTGATGGAGCTCCGCGAGGGGCGCATCAACCACGCGCGCGCCGCGCTGGAGGGGGAGACGTGGCGCACCGCGCGCGTGGACGGCGGCATCCCGCGACCCATCCTGGAGCAGGCGCGCGAAAGCCTCTCACAGGCCGCGGAGGCGCTTGCACTGGAGGCTGTGGCGGAGGCGGAGGCGGCGCTCCTGCAGGCGCGGTCGCGGTTCATGCCGGGGGCGTGAGGGGGCGGACGTCGGCGCGTTAGGCGGGCGGCGGTGCCGGGTCGAGCACGGGCGGCCACGTGGAGCCGCCCCCACAACGTTGGGGTGTGTGGCAGGGGTTGGTGCGGGGGCGCGCGGCATGGGCGGAGTGCACCCTTTCCCCCGCTTGCGGGGGAGAGGGCCGGGGAGAGGGGGAGCCCGGCGTTCCGCGATTCACCCGAACAGCTTCGCCACCTCCGGCTTCACCACCTTGCCCATCGCGTTGCGCGGGAGGGTGTCCACGCGGCGGAGGTCGCGGGGGAGCTTGTAGGGGGCGAGGCGCTGGCGGGCCCAGGCCTGGAGCTCGGCGAGCGGGGGGAGCGTGCCCGCGGCTTCCACGGCGAGGCAGACGCGCTCGCCCCACTCCTCGTCCTCGATGCCCACGACGGCGCACTCGGCGATGGCGGGGTGCTCGCGCAGGACCTCCTCGATTTCCAGGGCGGAGACCTTGAAGCCGCCCGTCTTGATGATGTCCACGCTGCGGCGGCCCAGAAGGCGGTGGTAGCCGTCCTCCACCACCGCCACGTCGCCCGTGCGGAACCATCCGTCGCGGAAGGCTTCGGCGGTGGCGTCGGGGCGGCGCCAGTACTCGGCGAAGACGGCGGGGCCGCGGATCTCCAGGTCGCCCGGGGTGCCCGGCTCGACGGGGCGGGCTTCGTCATCCACCACGCGTGCTTCGACGGCGGGGAGGGGGACGCCGACGGAGCCGGGGCGCCGCTCGTCGTTCAGCGGGTTGGAGAGCGCCATCCCGATCTCCGTCATCCCGTAGCGCTCCAGAAGGGTGTGGCCGCTGATCTCGCGCCACCGCTCGAGCATCTGCACCGGGAGCGCGGCGGAGCCGGAGACCATCAGCCGCATCCTCCGGCACCCCTCCACCATCCGCGCGCGCCGCTCCTCGTCCGCTTCTTCGAAGGCCACGATCAGCCGGCGGTAGACGGTGGGCACGGCCATGAAGAGGGTGAGGCGCCCGCTCTCGATCACGCGCCACGTCTCGTCCGCGTCGAAGCGGGGGAGGATCTCGCAGACGGCGCCGGACCAGAGCGCGCACGAGAGCACGTTGACGATGCCGTGCACGTGGTGCAGCGGCAGGACGAGGAGCGTGCGGTCGTCCGCTGTCCATTCCCAGGCCTCCACGAGCGCGGTGACCTGGGCGCGCAGGTTGGCGTGCGTGGTGACGACGCCCTTGGGCTTCCCCGTGGTGCCGCTCGTGTAGACGATCATCGCCGGGCGGTCTTCGGCGACATCCGGCAGCGCGGACGGCTCGGCGGAGAGCGCGTCGTCGGTGGTGAGGAATCGGCGGCCGTTGCGCTCCGCCACGCGTCCCAGCACCTCCGCGAAGTCGGCGTGGGCGATGACGGCCTCCGCGTCGGCGTCCTGCACCACGTACTCCAGCTCGGCCTCGGGGTGCGAAACGGCGAGGGGGACGGCGATGCCGCCCGCGCGCCATACGCCCCACTGCACCGCCGCGTACTCCCACCCGGGCGGCACCAGGAACGCCACGCGCGCGCCGTCCAGGTCCGC
>DASVTZ010000020.1 GCA_036387335.1 Longimicrobium sp. | reverse complement strand
GAGTGAAGGATGCGGGTTTGAACACGGCCCTGCGCGTCCCGCTCGCCTTCGACGAGCTGGAGGTAGCGGGTGTCAGGGCCGCGCTTGCGCGGTGAGACGACTTCGCGGAGGTACATGTGCAACAGGATAGATGATATCCTGATGCGGAGTCAAGGTGAATTATAAATCCATGTACAACAAGTTTTCGGCAAATCCAACGATTTCGGGTATAAAAGTCCAGCATTGGCGCCAATTCCGTCTCTCGCGTGTACCTTTTACTGTCGAACCCCTGCACAGAGACGCAGAGGTAAACGGAGAGGGCACGGAGGAACACCGTGCCCTCTCCTTCTTGCTGTTCCCCTCTGTGGCTCTGTGTGAAACGGCAGTTACAGCCCTCTCTGCGCCTCCGCGTCTCCGCGTGAGACCTCTGTCTGTACGCTACGTGGCGGAGTTCGCACGATGCTTCAGTCCACTCTTGCCGCTTTGGAGTGGCGCGATTAGCATTGCCTATGAATACCCCAACGAGTGGTCAAAGTGGACGATCGGACGGGCGGGAGCCAGATACGCCCGTTCCGCCGGTTCCGCCCGTGCGCTACGAGCGGAGCCACCGGCCGGATGACGTTCCGGATGAAGTCATCCGCGAGTGGGTGACGCAGTTGGCCGATCGCATCGGCTTCCGCGAGGTTGCCGCCTTGCTTCCGGACGCCACCCGTATTCCGGACGGCAGCGAGATAACGCTCTCGCCTGAGACGATCCGGAAGTTCGCGGCCGGAATCGGACGGGCAGAACGCACCACCATCGTGGCGCTCCGGCGCTTGTTTTTGAAGAGACACCCCTGGGGGTACGTGGCCGAGAAGGGGACGCCGTACGGCACGCCGAAGCCGCTCCCGCTCCTGAGCGAGATGCTCTCCCAGGGCCACGCCGAGGCCCGAGCGGAGATCGAGAAGCTCGTGGAGCTCGCGAAGCGCCACCCCGACGAGGTCCCCGCCTCCGCGGATCGCCTGCGGAGCTGGCTTCAGAAGATGCTGGATGCCGAGTACACCGGCGAGGACCTGTCGAAGCGCCCGCTGGACGCCGACGGCAACCCCATCCCGAACGATCCGCCGGAAGGCTGAAGGCGATCGGCTTGCACACGTAAAGCCCCTCCTCCGCACTCGCGCGGGAGGGGCTTCACGCGTCCGGCGCCGTCCGCCCGCGCGCCAGGCGGTACATCAGCGGCCCCAGCGCCGCGGCACCCAGCGCGCTGAAAATGGCGGGGGCGCCCATCTCGGGGTCCTGCAGCCCGACGACCGTCACACCCGTCAGCACCAGCGCGGGGACGAGGGCGAGCACCGCCACGCCGCCGGTGCCCAGCGGAATGCGGAACGGCCCGCGCAGCTCCGGCTCGCGCACGCGCAGCGCGATCAGCGCCGCGAACTCCATGAAGAGCGCAAAGGCGTACAGCAGGATGTCCGCGACGATCAGGTGGCCGAACGGCAGGAGCGAGAAGAGCGAGTAGAAGACGGCGGAGACGAGGACCGCGTTGCGCGGCGTGCCGCGTGCATCCAGCCGCGCGAGCCGCTCCGGGAGGTAACCGTCCGCGGCCATCACCAGCGGGATGCGCGAGTAGGTCATCAGCAGCGAGTTGAAGAGGGCGACGGCGCTCACCATCCCAGCGACCGCCAGCCACACGCCGATCGCTCCCCCGCCCCACGCCGCCGAGTCCACCGCGATCCGGGGCCAGGCGCCCTCCTCCCACTTCGTCCAGTCGCTGGCGGAGAGGGTGGCGAGGAGGGGGACGAGGTAGCCCGCGAGCACCAGCGGCAGCGCGATCGCCAACGCGCGCGGGTAAGCGCGGGCGGCATCCTCCACCTCGCCCTGCACCGTCGACGCGTTGTCCCACCCGCTGAAGTTCCACAGGGCGATGGAGAGGGCCACCCCCAGCGAGCCGATCCCGCCGCCCTGCGCGCCGGTGAACGGCCGCCACGGCGCGTGCGACGCGTTGGGGATCGACGCGACGGCGAGTGCCAGGAAGCCCGCCATCACGAATATCCCGCACGCTACCGACATCCATCCCACGCGCACGGCACCACGCAGGTTGACGGCGGTCGCGATCCAGATCACCGCCAGCGCCACCAGCCACTGCGACCGCGTGGGGAGACCGGGGAAAAAGAAGGCGAGGTACTGGTTGAAGAGCACGGGGTAGATCGCCATGTCCAGCAGCGAGTAGACCCACGTCATCCACCCGTTCTGAAAGGCGGCGAAGCGGCCGAACGCGCGCTGCACCCAGCGGTAGTAGCCGCCCTCCACCGGGAGCATGCTGGACAGCTCGGCCACGATCATCGTCTCCGGGATCGCCCACACCAGCGGCACCAGCAGCAGGATGAGGAGCGACGCGCCCGGCCCCACCTCCGCGACCAGCCCCTCCAGGCTGAACGCGCCGCCGGAGGTGTTGAAGTACATCACGAACACCAGCGCCATAGTGGAGAGCCCGCGGCGCAGGCCGGGGAGTGGCGTGGCGGGGACGGGGGCGGCGATGGTGGTCACGGCGGAAGCTTTCGGGCGGGAGGTTGCGGGCGCGGGAATGTGGCGTTCGCCGCGGGCTTTCACAACCGCCATCGTTGCGCGGGCGGGGGCGGACGCGTACCCTGCGCCAACCCCAGCCTTCCGCATTCCCTCGATGAACAAAGCCGAATACCTCTCCGTCCTCGTCTCCATCATCATCGGGATGGGGCTCTCGCACCTCCTCTCCAGCGTCGCGCGGCTGATCGTGGCACGCGAGCGCGTGAGGGTCTACTGGGTGTCGCTGCTGGCCGCGGCGGTGGCCTTCCTGGCGCACGTCCAGTTCTGGTGGTCCACCTACGACTACGACGAGGCGATTCTAGGCAACTTCTTCTCGTTCCTCGTCTTCCTGCTCGCCCCCATCCTCCTGTACCTGCTAGCGGTGCTGGTCTTCCCCGACTTCGACGACGACTTGGCGACCGTGTCGATGTACGACCACTACTACTCGGTGCGCCCCTGGTTCTTTGCGGTTGGCGCGGCGGCGGTAACGGCCAACTTCGTGCGCAACGTCGCCGTGCAGGGCGCCCCGCTGCTCACCCAGGACCGCCCCTTCGAAGCCAGCTTCCTCCTGTTGATGCTGAGCGGCGCGCTCGTTCGCCATCCGCGCTTCCACGCCGTCATCAACATCGTGATGCTGATGGCGTTCTGCGCGATGGTCGTCTTCACCTCCCTCGAGCCCGGCTGAACATGAACGAGGTCCGCGCCATCGCCGACCAGCTCGCCCGCGCGCACGACGGCGACGCGTGGTACGGCGACCCTACCATGACGGTGCTGCGCGGCGTGACGGCCGAGCAGGCGTCGCATCGCCCGATCCCGCGTGCGCACACCATCTGGGAGATCGTGCTGCACATGACGAGCTGGCAGCGCGAGGTCCTCCGCCGCCTGCGCACCCGCGTCGCGCACGAGCCCGAAGACGGCGACTGGCCCGCTCCGCCTCACCCTACCGACGACGCGTGGCGCGAGGCGGTGGCGCGCCTCGAAGCAGCCCATCGCGAGCTGCTCGACGAGGTGGAGCGCTTCCCCGTCGCCGCCCTTGGCGAGATCCTCGGCGAAGCGCGCGACGCCCCTCTCGGCAGCGGAGTGACTTACTACGTCCTCCTCCACGGCATCGTCCAGCACAACCTCGCCCACACTGCCCAGATCTCACTGCTGAAAAAAGCCTTCGCCGACGAGTGAACCTGCGCCGCACCGCCACCCGCCTTACGCACACAGATCCCGTACGTGCGTGATTCATCCCGCCCACCTCTGCCCTCCCCTGACCGCCGCCCCACGCACACCGATCCCGTATGGGCGTGGTTCATCATCACGCCCACCTCCGCCCTACCCTGACCGCCGCCCCACGCACACAGATCCCGTGGGCGTGATTCATCACGCCCACCTCTGCCCTACCGTGTGACCGCCTTACCCACAGAGATCCCGTATGGGCGTGACCCACCTCTGCGCTACCGTGACCACCGACCACGCACACAGGATCCCCTAGGGGCAGACCCACGTGTCTGCCCGTGCCCGGCCATTCGCAGGACCCCTCTCCCGCGGCAGGATCACAACAGCGCCGCAAACCCTTCGCGGTACGTGGGATAGCGAAACGTATAACCGGACGACGCGAGCCGGTCGCTGCCGCAGCGCTTGTTGCTGCGCGGGGCAACGGCGACCTCCGCGCGGCGGGGCGCAGGCTGGCCCAGTGTGGCCGCGAGCCAGTGCAGGACCTCGCAGCTCTCCGCCGGCTCTCGGTCCACGCCGATGTAGATCGATTCCGGCGACGGTAGGTGCATCAGGTGGCGGAGCGCGCCGGCGCAGTCGTCGCGGTGGATGCGGTTGGTGTACGTGGTGACGGCCGTGCACTCGGCCGCGCCGGAGCGCACGCGGTCGATGTAGCTCGTGCGGCCGGGCCCGTAGATCCCGCCCAGCCGCAGCACCACGCCAGGAAACGGGCCCCCGAGGACGATCGACTCCCCCTCCAGCATCGTGCGCCCGCGGAATCCGGCCGGCTCGGCCGGCGAATCCTCGTCCACCCACTCGCCGCCGCACTGGGCGTACACGCCGGTGCTGGAGGTGAAGATGACGCGCCGTGGCCGCTGCCCCTGCGCCTTGAGCGCCGCGAGCAGGTTGCGCGGGCCGTCCACGTACACCGCACGGTAATCGTCCTCCGACCCTCCATCCGCCGCCGCCGTGTAGAAGACGGTGGTGAGCCCCTCCGGCACCCCCGCCAGCGTCGCCGGGTCGCGCAGGTCCGCCGCGAGCGGGCGCACACCCGCGGGGAGGCCGTCGGGCGAGCGGCGCATCCCCCACACCTCGTCCCCGTCCGCGGCGAGGCGCGCCGCCAGCGCCGAGCCCACGTATCCGCACCCCGCGATCAGCACACGCTCCATCACGCCGTCTCCTTGAATCGTTGGCATCCTGCGGCAAGATGCAATGAAACGGCCCCCGCCGGAAACCGGAGGGGGCCGTTCATCGTGGACGATCCTCGCGCCGCGCGGAGCGGCGTTGGAGGTTTCGCCGGAAGTCAGCGCTGCGCAATCAGCGTCTCGCTGGCATCATCCTGCGGAGTGGCGACCTGCGTGCGCGGGGCCTTCACCACCAGCGGGGCGAGCTCGCAGGGATTCCCCTCCCAGCCGCACTCGGTCAGGCCGAGGCGCTCCTCGCTCCCCGAAGCCGAATCGATCCCGGCGACGATCAGGCCGGTAACCATGGTGGACACGAACACGTAGCGGACGACGGTGGCGATCTTGGCGGACATTACAACCTCCATTCAGGTTTCAGGTTTCAGGAGCACACCGTGGTGCTCGCGATATAGGACGGAAGCGGACCCGTAAAGGTTGCAAGACATACATGAACGGCGGATTAGCCGCGAAACGCGCGAGGTGTCCGAACGTGGGAACCGCGGCCAGAGGGCAGGGATCGAGACACGGTTAAGGGTGGGCGGACACGCAGGTCCGCCCCTACGAGGATCGGCGCCGGGCGGCGGGCCGCAGGTCGGGCAGATGCACGCAAAAACCCCCTCCCCCAGGCAGTTGTGGGGGAGGGGGAAGCGTCGCGGAGCGACGCTGGGGGTGGGGCCCTACCGCGCCGGGTACACCGCCCGCGGCTGGCCATCCGTGATCTCCGCGCGGCGGCAGAGGAAAACCTCGTCCTCGGCCTGCTGCACGATCTCGAAGCCGGAGCTGCGCAGCATCGCCTCGGCGCAGGCGCGGTTGGGCGCCCACCAGTTAGTGGGGTCGTGCGCGTAGCGGTGCTCTATGAAGTGCATCTTCGGGTACCCGGGGCGGTCGAAGTGCTCCTCCTCCTGGAACTCGTAGTCCGCCGCCACCGGCTCCACGTCCTTGGAGCCGCGCAGCATGCTCTGAAAGAGCATCAGGTCGCCCACCACGTGCTCGCGCAGCAGGTCCAGCGCGAGGAGCGGGTGGCGCAGGTGGTAGAGGACGCCCATGAAGATGACGAAGTCGAACTTCTCGCCCAGCGACGCCACGTCGTAGACGGACATCTTGTGGAACTCGATGTCCGTCATCCCGTTGACGGCGGTGGCGAAGCGCGCCTGCTCCAGGTACAGGTCCTCGCTGTCGATCCCCACCACGCGCGCCGCGCCGCGCCGCTTCATCTCCATGGAGTAGAAGCCGGCGTTGCACCCCACGTCCAGCACCGACTTCCCCGAGAGGTCCGCGGGAATGGCGTGGGCGAAGTTGCGGAACTTCATCGCGGGGTAGTCGCCCAGGAAGTGGTTCGGCGCGGTGCGCACCCCCATCAGCTCCAGGTTGTGGAACCAGGGGCCGAGCCGCTCCACCTGCTCGCGGACCTCCTGCGGGGTCATGGAAGCTGCGGTCATTTCCGTCGCGTTCAAAGGGACACCTCCGCCACGGGCGGGGGCGCGGGTACGGCGGACACGAAGGCCGCCACGGTCGGGAGCCCGGAGGGTGCCGGGCGCTCCTCCAGCAGGTGGATCGCCTCGCGGTAGCCGTGAAGCGTCCCCACGTCCACGTACGACTCGCCGGCGGGGATGCCCAGCGCTTCCCCGCCCCGCGCCAGCCAGGCGTTGACCAGCGTGCCGATGTACTCGTCGCGCCGGCCGCGCTCCAGCCACAGGTCGTGCAGCTCGCGCAGGATGGCGACGGGGAGCTTGAACGCGCCCCACACCCAGTGGCTCTCCGCGCCCGGCTGCTTCACCTGGATCTCGCGCACGCGCCCCGTCTCGTCCGTCACCACGGCGTCAAAGAACTCGGGGCGCTCCACCGGGAAGAGGAGGAAGGAGAACGCGCCGTCCGGAAGGTCGCGCAGCCCGTCCTCGGGAAACCAGATGGTGTCCGGGAGCCCCACCAGCACCGTCTCGTCCTCGGCGAGGAGGGGAAGGGCGCGGAAGATGGAGTCGCAGAGGCCGGCGGGCTTGGGCTGCACGGCATAGCACACGTGCGCGCTCCCCACGCCGCCGCCGTAGTAGCCCAGGATGTCCGACTTCCCGGGCGAGATGACGAAGCAGATCTTGTCCGCGCCGCCGCGGATCATGCGCTCCACCAGGTACTCGCTCACGGCGCGCGGCCGCTCCACGACGCCGTCGAAGCGGCTCCCCACGGGGAGGAGCTCCTTGGAGAAGGCCAGCGGCTGGATCCTGGTTCCGGCGCCCGCGGCCGGGATGATTCCCCACATCCTCACACCTCCATCGCGAGAGCCTGCTCGTTCGCCGCCTCCACCGCCCTCACCAGCTCCTCCGCGCGCCGGTCGGAGGTGTGCTCCTCCAGCGTCCGCTCACGCGCGGCCCGCGCGATCCTCGCCAGCTCCTCGTGCGGCACCGCGAGCGCCGCCATCGCCT
>DASVTZ010000019.1 GCA_036387335.1 Longimicrobium sp. | reverse complement strand
AGAGGGGGCGTATGTCGGTGCAGGACGCGCGGATGGGTGCACGGCGGGCCCCCTCCCCCCGGCCCCCTCCCCCGCCTGCGGGGGCGCAGGGCGGGTGAGGGGGAGAACTGCAGCCCGCGCTGCACAGATCCTGTAGGGGCGCGATTTATCGCGCCCGTGCCCGCCGCCGCGCCGTCGCCCGCACGCGGCGCGGATTTCCGTAGGGGCAGACCTGCGTGTCTGCCCTCCCCTGCCCCGCGCCGAACCCCGCCCCGCATACCCAAACCCTGCCCGTGCCCGCCCCCGCGCTGATTCCCGCCGGCGCGCACCCATGCATGCAAAAACCCCCTCCCCCGGACGGTTTCGGGGGAGGGGGATGCGTCGCGGAGCGACGCTGGGGGTGGGGCCCCTACGCCTTCACCACCGAATGGTCGCCCAGGTCCACCTGGCCGCGCACGCCGGTGACCTGGACGTTGCTCCCGATCAGCGAGTCGTGCAGGTCGCAGCCGTCGATCACCGACTTCTCGCCCACGATGGTGTCGCGGAGCTTGCTGCCGCGCACGGTGACGCCGGCGGAAAGGGTGACGTTGGGGCCGATCTCGGCGTTCTCCAGCGTGACGCCGTCGGCCACGTGGACCGGCTCGTAGACGATCACCCCGTCCGCAGGCGCGGGCGAGCGGCCGCGGGTGGTGCTCAGGACGTGGCGGTTCGTCTCCAGGAGCGTGTCCGGCTTCCCCGCGTCGTACCATCCCTCCACCGGCGCCACCAGCAGCTTGCCGCCGTGGTCCACCATGTACTGGAAGGCGTCGGTCAGGAAGTACTCGCCGCCGACGCCCGGGTCGGTGGACATCACGTGGCGGATCCCCTCGAAGAGGAGCTTCCAGTCGCGGATGTAGTAGAGGCCGATGTTGGCCAGCTTGCTGACCGGCTCCTTGGGCTTCTCGATGATCTTCTGCATGAAGCCCTGCTCGTCCGTCACGATCACGCCGAAGCGCTGGTAGTCCTCCACCTCCTTGGCCCAGATCACCCCGGCCACGCCCTCCGGAAGGCGCTTGACGAGCGAGAGGTCCGCGTCGAACAGGGTGTCGACGAAGATGATCAGAAGGTCCTCCTGCACGTACGGCTCTGCGAGGGCGATGGCGTCGCCGGTGCCGCGCTGCTCCACCTGCTCCACGTACACGGCCTTGAAGTCCGGGTACTCGCGCGCCATGAACTCTTCCACGCGCTCCTTGAGGTGCCCCGTGATGCACACCGCCTCGCCCACGCCGAGCTCGCGCAGCTCGTCCAGGATGTAGGCGAGCACGGGCTTGTCGCCGACCTTGAGGAGCGGCTTGGGGGTGACGTGCGTATGCGGGCGAAGGCGCGTGCCCTTGCCGGCAAGCGGCATCACGACTTTCATCGGTTCTCCGGGCGGACGAGGCGGGTGGGTGGCATCCCCTGCGGGGTTCACGGATGCGCCCGCCGGGGGCACGATCCGTACCGCGGCGCGGCGATCGCCGCCGCGCTTTCCGCCACCCCGCCGGGCGCCTACATTCCGCTTCCTCCCACGGGGTGCGCCCCCCTCCGCCATCCTCCGCCCGAAGGGGTACCGCATGGGGCTCTGGACCGCCTTCACCCGCAACGTCGCGGAGACCCGCCCGGACGCGCCGCACCCCCGGCTGCGCGGCCGCGCCTACCCAGTCGCCTTCGCGCGGGTGTGGAGCGCGGCGCTGGAGACGGCGCGCGCCATGCCCCGGTGGACGATCACCGAAGAGGCCGCCGGCACGGGAACGATCCGCGCCGAGGCACGCACGCCGCTGTGGGGGTTCATCGACGACGTGGTCATCCGCATCTCGTTGGACGACAAGGGGATGACGCGGGTGGACCTGCGCTCGTCGTCACGCGTGGGGCGCGGCGATTTCGGGACGAACGGGCGCCGGGTCGCCCGCTTCTTGCACGCGCTTGACCGCCGCCTCGCGGGCGAGGGGGCGTCCAGGTGAACCGCTGAGACCCATGCAAAGCTCCAGCTCCGCGGACCGCATTCCGGTCCTTCCCATCCGCAGCACGGTGGTCTTTCCGGGGGGCGCCACCGCGCTCCAGATCGGCTTCGGGCCCAACGTGGAGGCACTGGCCGCCCATCCCGCCCCGGAACTGGAGGTCGCCACCGCCACTACGCACGAGGACGGCGCCGTGGAGCCGGCGACGCTGGAGCGGATCGCGAGCGTGGTGCGCGTGCTGGACCGGCTCAACCTCCCCGGCGGCACCACGCAGGTGACGCTCCAGGGGCTGCGCCGCGCGCGGCTTCAGGAGGTTCGGCTGGAGAACGGCTTCTACACCGCCCTTCCCGTACCGGTGGAGGAGGTGCCCGCGCCCGCCGAAGTGGCGGAGCCGCTGGTGGAGAAGATCCTCAACACGCTGGGCGGCGTGGCGGCGCGGGTGGAGCGCATCTCCGACGAGGTGCCGCGCATCCTGCGCATGAACCTCAGCGACCCCGGGCGCTTCGCCGATCTGGCCGCGACCCTCTGCAACTTCAAGGTGCCCGACCGCGACGCCGTCCTGCAGGAGCTTGACGTCGCCGAGCGGCTGCGCGTGGTGCTGCGCACTCTTGAGGAAGAGCTGGAGCACCTTCGTCAGCTCGATGGCGCGGACGGCACGCCGGCGGGCGCCGCGCCCCTCCCCGCGCGCGGGCGCGAGCGGAGCGACCAGATCCGCAAGCGCATCCAGGCGCTGCAGGCCGAGCTGGGCGACCTGGACCCGGTGGAGCGCGAGGCCAACGAGGTGCTGCGCAAGGTGGAGCGCGCCAGCCTCCCCCCGCGCATCGCCGCGCTGGCCCGGCGCGAGGCGGAGCGGCTGCGCTCCACCTCCGTCACCTCCACCGAAGCGTCCGAGATCCGCGCCTACCTGGACGCGCTGATCGCCGTCCCCTGGACGCAGCGGTCGGAGCGCGACGGGATCGAGCTGGAGCGCGTGGAAGCGGCCATCGACGAGGAGCACCTGGGATTGGACGAGGCCAAGCGCCGCCTCCTGGAGGTG
>DASVTZ010000018.1 GCA_036387335.1 Longimicrobium sp. | reverse complement strand
CACCGCGCCGCCGCCGGGGAGCGGCTGCGCGGTGGCCAGGAGGCTGCGGCCGTCCTGCGTCAGCTCCGCGGGCCGCACCTGCGCGCCCTCCAGCACCCGCCGCACCACGTCCAGGAACGCCGGCCTGCGCGCCACCTCCTGAGGGGAGAGGCCGCGCGGGTCGCCCACCAGGTTGAAGATGCGCCGCGCCGCCGGGTTGGTGCGCCGCACGTGCCCCTCGGCATCGAGCGCGATCACCCCCTCGGCCATGGAGTCGATCAGCGCCTGCATCTCCGCGCGCTCGCCCTCGAGCTGGCGAAGGCGGCGCTGCAGCTCGCCGGCGAGGAGGTCCAGCGCGTCGGCCAGCTCGCCCAGCTCGTCGCGCCCGCCCAGCCGCGCGCGGCGCGAGAGGTCGCCGGCTGCCATGGCGCGCGCCGCCCGCACGATCTGCCGCAGCGGCTGCGTGACGGCGATGGAGAAGCCGAGCGAGAGAAGGCCGGCCAGCACCAGCGCCACCAATCCCACCCCAAAGATGCCGCGCTGCACCCGCGCCACCGCCGCGTACATCTCGCTGAGCGGATCGGCGATGCGGATGACGTTTCCATCCGCCGCCTGCAGCGCCATGTAGAGCTGCTCGTCACCCAGCGAGCTGCTGAGCCGGATCGCGACGCCCACGCGATCGGGCGCCCGCCGCGCGTCGCGGATCTCGGGGCGGTCGGAGTGGTTCTCCAGATGCGTCAGCCCCGCCGCATCCACTTCCGAGTCGCCCAGCACCCGCCCGTCCGGCGCGACGATGGTGACGCGCCGGCTGCTGAGCGCGCCCAACCAGTCCGCCACCTCGTCAGGGTGCGCGGTGGGCCGGGTGGCGTACAGCTCGCGCGCCAAAAACAACTCCCGCCGCAGATCCGCGGAGAGCCGTTCGGTGAGGTGCGTGCGCAGGGTGGAGCCCACCCCCAGCGTGAGCGCCACCACCACCGCCGCGATCAGCGCCAGGTACGAAAGAAAGAGCTTCTGGTCCGCCCTCAGCCGCAGCGTCATTCAATCATCCTAACAGCAGGTCTCACGCAAAGGCGCAAAGACGCAAAGAGGCTTCGCATGCACTCCTTCGCGTCTTTGCGGCTTCGCGTGAGATTGCGGTTTTTCAGCGGACCGGCGGCTCGGTACGGAACCGGTAGCCGAAGCCACGCACCGTCTCGATCCAGTCCGCCTCGTCGCCCAGCTTGTTGCGAAGGCGCTGCACGTGCATGTCCACCGTGCGCGTGGCGATGTTGGCGGTCACCTCCCACACGGCTTCCAGGAGCTGCCGGCGCGTCTGCACGCGGCCGCGGCGCTCCATGAGGGTGAGGAGGAGACGGTACTCGGTGGGCGTCAGCTCCAGCGGCAGGCCGCCCACTTCGGCGCGCGCGGCGCCGGAATCGACCGAGAAGGGGCCCACGCGCACCACCTTGCCCCCGCGGCCAACCGGCGGCGCCTGCTGCACGCGCCGCAGCACCGCGCCCACGCGCAGGATCAGCTCCTGCGGCGAGAACGGCTTGGCCACGTAGTCGTCCGCACCCTGCCGCAGCCCCTGGATCCGGTCCTGCTCCTCGCGCCGGGCGGTCAGCAGGATGACGGGGATGTCTAGCGTCTCCGGGCGGCGGCGCAGCTCCTCCAGCACCTGGAGGCCGCTCATGCCGGGGAGCATCAGGTCGAGGACGATGAGGTCCGGGCGCTCCACCTCGGCCGCGCGGATCGCCTCGGGGCCCGTGGATGCGGTGCGGACGCGGTACGACTCGCGCGCCAGGTGGTACGCCACGAGCGCCGAGATGTCGGGCTCGTCGTCCACCACCAGGATGTGTGCGTTCAGCGGCTTCACGGCCTCGGCCTTGTCGTGGCTGGGCAGTCCCACGAAGTCGGGGAGCCCGCGGGCAAGATGAGGCTTCCAGGAAGCGGTCGGCAAGGTTCACCTCCATAGGGGAGCACGACACGTGCATCGTCCCGTGGAGTGTAACGGGCGCCGGTAACGCCGGAGTAACGATCCCGAACGAGCGGGGCGACGATGGGCACCCAACGTTCTCGGGCTCCCGGCTGTCAACGTGAAGGTAGCCCCGTCATCCGACCATCAACGACAGGACCGCCCCTCGTTCTGGGGCGCGTGGAGCCGCATGCCGTATCTCAGAGCGCTGGTCTGCGCCATCCTCCTCGCCCCCGCCGCGCTGGCGGCGCAGGTGGGCGTCACGACGGACCTCCTCACCGGGCGCGTAACGGGCCCCACCGGCGCGCCCGTCTCCGGCGCCACCGTGGAAGCCGTCTCCGCCGAGGGGAACCTGCGCAGGTCAACCACCACGCGTCCGGACGGGCGCTACACGCTGACCTTTCCGGACGGCGGAGGGCGCTACCAGCTTCGGGTGACGGCGCTGGGCTTCGCGGCCGCCACCGCCGTCGCCGCGCGCGAGGCGGACGAGGACGTGCTGGTCACCAACTTCCGCTTGGGCGAGCGGGCGGTGGCGCTGGAGGGGATCACGGCGCGCGCCAGCCGCACCCCGCCGCCTTCCAACAACGCGGCGGGCGGCACCGAGCGCACCCTCCCCGGCGAGACCGTCAACCGCCTCCCGCTGGAGGACAACGACCCCGCCCGCATCGCCACGCTCAGCCCCGGCGTCGTCGCGGTTACACAGGGCGATTCGAGCGAGGCGCGCGGGTCGTTCTCGGTCGCGGGGCAGCGGGCGGCGCTCAACCAGGTGACGCTCGACGGCGCGTCCTTCACCTCCGCGCTCTCCGGCGGGCAGTCGGGAGGCGGGTCGCCGCTGGGGATTCCGCAGGAAGGGGTGCGCGGCACGCAGGTGGTGACCAACACCTACGACGTGGCGCGCGGACAGTTCTCCGGCGGGCAGGTGGCGCTCACCACGCGGCGCGGATCGAACCAGTTCAACGGCTCATTCCAGTACCAGCTCCGCGATCCCAACCTGCAGGGGAACGCGGGCGTTCCGTCGTGGGGCGGCGGCTTCACCCAGAACCGCTTCAGCGGCGGGCTGGGCGGGCCCATCGTGCGCGACAAGCTCTTCTACTACCTCTCGTTCCAGGCGCAGCGCCGCAGCGACGAGCTCTACTCCCTCACCCCCGGCGACGACGACGCGGTGCGCGCGCTGGGCGTGAGCCCGGAGTCGGTGGATCGCTTCCTGGGAGCGCTCCAGACGCGCTACGGCGTGAACGGGCGGAGCGGACTCTTCGAGCGAACGGGCGACGCGCTCACCACGCTGGGCCGGGTGGACTGGAACCTGACGCCGCGCCACACGCTGGCCCTGCGCGGCAACCTGAGCCTCTACGAGCAGGACAACGCCCGCATCGGTTTCCTGGAGACGCTGGGCAACGGCGGCGAGGTGGGGACGAGCGGCGGCGGCGGGCAGCTCACCCTCACGTCTCGCTTCGGCGCGGGGTGGATCAACGAGCTGCGCGCCTCCGTGAATCGCGACGAGCGCGACCAGAACGCCTACGAGCAGGTTCCCGAGGGCCGCGTCCGTGTCGCGTCCGAGCTGGGCGAGGGCGATCGCGGCGTGGCGACGCTGGTCTTCGGCGGCGACCGCCAGCTCCCCACCCTCACGCGTGAGACGACGACGGAGCTGAGCGACGAGCTCTCCTTCCTCTTCCGCGACCGGCACCGGCTGCGCATCGGCGGCCTCTTCAACCACTCGGCGTTCCGGCAGGAGAGCACGCCGGACCGCTTCGGCACGTTCGAGTTCGAGTCGCTGGAGGCGTTCGAGGAGGGGCGGCCCACCCGCTTCACCCGCTCACTCACCACGCGCGAGACGGAGGGCGGCGGGGTCAACGCCGCCATCTACGTCGGCGACACCTGGCGTCCGCTGGACCGCGTGCAGCTCACCTTCGGCGCCCGCGGCGAGGCGACGCGCTTCGACGAGTCCCCCGCGCGCAATCCCGAGATCGAGCGCCTCTTCGGCTACCGGACCGATTTCATTCCGAGCGAGCTGCACGTCAGTCCGCGCCTCGGCTTCTCGTGGCGGCTGAACGAGCAGGGCGCGCCGCTGCGGCTGGTGCGCGGCGGCGTGGGCGAGTTCCGCGGGCGCGCTCCCTTCTCCCTCTTCGCATCCGCGCTGGACCAGACGGGGCTCGCTACGGGCGAGACGCTGCTGGAGTGCGTGGGCGCGCGCGTGCCGGTGCCGGACTGGGGGGCGTACCAGCGCGACCCCTCCGCCATCCCCACCTCGTGCGCGGACGGCGGCGCGGGCGAGCCGGTGCGGCGCCTGCCGACGGTGACCGTGTTCGATCCGGATTTCGGAGCGCCGCGCTCGTGGCGCGCCTCGCTCGGCTTCCAGACGCAGCTCCGGCCGCGGCTGAACGCCAGCATCGACGTGAGCCAGGCGTGGGGCGTGAACCTGTACGGCGTGCGCGACCTCAACCTGCGCGACGACGCCCCCGCCTTCGCGCTGGCATCCGAGGGCGGGCGGCCGGTGTACGCGCCGGCCTCCGCCATCACTGCGACGGGGCAGATCCCCTTCTTCGCCTCGCGCGAGAACCCGGAGCTCTCCAACGTCTTCGCGGTCGATTCGGATCTGGGCTCGCGCAGCACGCAGGCGACGCTGGGCTTCAACGGCCAGCTTCCGCGGCGGATCTCCTTCCAGACCTCGTACACTTTCTCGCGCGTCCGCGACCAGTCGTCGTTCTCGTCCGGCGCGCCGCGTTCCGGTTTCTCGCAGCCGACCACGGCGGGGAACCCCAACGTGCGCGAGTGGTCCACCAGCGACCTGGAGCGGCGCCACTCGCTGGTCACCGTCCTTGGCGTTCCCTTCGGGCAGGCGTGGGAGGTGACGCTGATCGGCCGGGCCACGAGCGGCAACCCGTTCACCCCGCTCGTCGGCGGCGACATCAACGGCGACGGCGCCCGCAACGACCGCGCGTTCGTCTTCGCGCCGGGCGCGTCTGGAGACACGGCGGTGGCCAACGGGATGGCGCGCCTGCTGGACGGCGCGGAGGGCGGCGTGCGCGAGTGCATCGAGTCGCAGCAGGGCTCCATCGCCGGCCGCAACAGCTGCCGCGGGCCGTGGACGGGGACGCTGGACCTGCGCGGCACCTTCCGCCCGCAGCTCCCCACCCTCGCGCGTCGCCTCTCGGTGTCGCTGGACGTGACCAACCTCTTCGCCGGCGCGGACCTGCTCTTCAACGGCAGCGACAACCTGCGCGGGTGGGGGCAGCAGGGCTTCGGGCGCGACGAGGTGCTCCTTTACCCGCGCGGCTTCGACCCCGCGCAGAACCGCTTCCTGTACCAGGTCAACGAGCGCTTCGGCGAGACGCGCTCGCGGCGAGGCGGCTTCGGCTCGCCGTTCCAGGTGCAGCTCTCCGCGCGGCTGCTGATCGGGACGCAGCAGGGGCAGGGCGGCTTCGGCGGGCTTGCGGCGATCGGGGGCGGGCCGGGTGGAGGTGGGCCGGGCGGGTTCGGCGGGCAGGGCGGCGGGTTCGGCGGCATCGTCCGCGAGGGCGGCGGGATCGACGTGAACGCGCTTCTCTCGCGCCTCCTTCCCGACCCCGTGTCGCCGATCCTTCTGCTGCGCGACACGCTCAACCTGACCCCCGAGCAGGTGACGGGGATCGAGGCGATCCGCGACTCGCTGCGCGCGCGCAACGAGCCGGTGCGCGCGGCCGTCCGCGCCGCCATCCCCGCGAACGCGAACGCGCAGAACGCGGGCGAGCTGTTCGGACGTGTGGGGCCGCTGCTGGAGCCCGGCCGCCAGAACGTGCAGCGCGCGCTCCGCGAGGTGCAGGGGGTGCTGACGCCGGAGCAGTGGCGCCGTGTTCCCGCCGCGCTGCGCAACCCGCTGGGCAACTTCGGCGGCCCCGGCGGCGGCCAGCGCCCCCGCGAGGATCGCCCGCGCAACCGCGAAGGCGGCGCGCGCCGTGGCACCCCGCCCGCAGGCACCCCGCCGACGACCCCGGCGCCCACGCAGCAGCCCGCACCGGCGCCGGGCACACCGCAGCCGCAGCCGACGCCGTCGACGCCAACGCCCGTGCCGACGACCCCGCCACAGCCGACGCCGACAACCCCGCCGACGCAGCCGACGCCGGTGCCGACGACGCCGCCGGGGCGGTAAGCGGGCGGGAAGCCCCCTCCCCCGCTCGGTCCACGCGGCCCCTCCCCCAACTGCGGGGGAGGGGCGTTTCGCGTGCATCTAGGCCGGGGGTCGCACACGTCAGGGCGCGGGCGGGCACGGGCAGCCACGTGGGGCGGCCCCTACGGGATTGGTGTGCGTGGGCGGGCGTTGAGGTCGCGGCAAGGGTGGGCAGACACGCAGGTCTGCCCCTACCGGATATCCGCGTGCGGAGCGGGCGGCGGAGCGGCGGCGGGCACGGGCGCGATGAATCGCGCCCCTACGGGCATCTGCGAAGCGCGAACGAAGTTCTCCCCCTCCCCCGCCCTGCGCCCCCGCAGGCGGGGGAGGGGGCCGGGGGCCCTACGCGCCCTCCCCCCTCCCCCGCAGTTTGGGGGAGGGGGGCCGGGGGGGCGGGGGCCTGGATGCCCGCCCTACTCCGCCGCCCGCGCCGCCGCGCCCGTCAGCGCCATCGTCTCGAACGGGTCCTCGCGCATGGCGGGGGGGGGCTGCACCTTGGCGGGGAGAGAGAGGGTGAAGGTGCTTCCCTCCCCCACACGCGACTCCACCTCCAGCGAACCCTCCAGCAGCTCCGCCAGGCGGCGCGAGATGGGGAGGCCCAGGCCGGTGCCCTGCTGCGGATCGGGCTGGTGGAGCTGGACGAACTCGTCGAAGATCTTGTCCAGGTCCTCTTCCGGGATGCCGCGGCCGCGGTCCACCACGCTCACCACCACGCCGCCGTCGTCGCGCGGGCGGCAGGCGACGGTGATCGCCTTGCCCTCGCCGAACTTGATGGCGTTGGAAAGGAGGTTGAGGAGGATCTGCCGCACGCGGCGCGGGTCCGTCACCACCGTCACCGGCACGGGGCACGGGTCCAGGGCCAGCTCGGAGCCGTGCTCGTCGGCCAGGGGGCGGACGGTGATGAAGAGGTCCTGGATGACGTCCGGGAAGGTGGCGTTCTGGATCTCCAGGTCCACCTTGCCGGCCTCGATCTTGGAAAGGTCCAGGATGTCGTTGACCAGCTCCAGCAGGTGGCGCGCCGCCTTGTTGGCCCGCTCGATGCCGCGCGACTGCTGCTCGTTCAGCTCGCCGTAGATGTTGTCCAGCAGGAGCGAGCTGTAGCCCAGGATGGCGTTGATGGGGGTGCGCAGCTCGTGGCTCATGGAGGCGTAGAAGCGCGACCGGGCGCTCATGGCCGCCTCCAGCTCGCGCTGCCGCGTCTGCAGCTGGTCGTTGAGCTGCTTGAGCTGCTCCGAAGTCTGCGCCAGCGAGACCGCCTGCTGCCGCAGTGCCTCCTCGGCCCGCTTGCGCTCGCTGATGTCGCGGGCGATCACGGTGAAGACGCGCTCCTCGTCCAGCTGGAGGCACGAGAGCGACGCCTCCACGGGAAAGCTGTCGCCGCCCGGGCGTGTGGCGGTGAGGGCACGGCTCTGCGGCGTGGGGGCCGGGCCGGCCTCCGTGCCCGACGTGCGGCCCGCGGCGCAGATGGCGTCCAGCGAGGCCTCGTCGAAGTCGGGCTCGAAGAAGTCGTGCACCGGCCGCCCCGCCGCGTCGCTCGCCGACACGCCGAACATTCGCTCCGCGGCGGCGTTGAAGAGGGTGATGCGCCCGCCGCCGTCGAAGGTGATAATCGCCTCCATGGCCGACCTCACGATCTCCGCCATGCGCGCCTCGCTGGCCTGCAGCTCGCCGCGGTGGCGCAGCTCCAGCTCGCGGCGCTCGCTCTCGCGCAGGCGGCGCTCCTGCTCCTGGAGCTGCTGCGTCTTCAGGTAGAGGTCGATGAAGACCGCCACCTTGCTGCGCAGGATGTCCGGGTTGAAGGGCTTGAACATGTAGTCCACCGCCCCCACCGAGTACCCTTCGAAGATGAACGCCTCGTCCTTGGAGATCGCCGTCAGGAAGAGGATGGGGGTGAGGCGGGAGCGCTCGCGGCTCTTGATGAGCTGCGCCGTCTCGAAGCCGTTCATCCCCGGCATCTGCACGTCCAGCAGGATGCAGGCGAAGTCCTGCTGAAGCACCTGGCGCAGCGCCTCCTCGCCGGAGTTGGCGCGCACCACGGTGTGGCCCAGCGGCTCCAGGATCGCTTCCAGGGCGAAGAGGTTCTCCGGGCGGTCGTCCACCGCCAGGATGCTCGCGCGCGGCTCTCCGGTCATCCGCGCACCGGGGCGCAGGGCGGCACGCGGCGCCGGCGGATCCCCGCCAGGTACGGCGCGATCTGCTCCATGGGAAGCACGCACGCCTCCGGGCACGCCTTGGCCGCGGCGAAGGGCATCACCCGCACCTCGGCCGTGGCGGGGTCCTGCACCACCCCCAGCCCTCCCGCGTCCAGTATGCGCCGCAGCCCCCGCGACCCGTCCGCGTTGGCCCCGGTCAGCACCACCCCGATTGCGTCCATTCCGTACGTATCCGCGGCAGACTCGAACGTGACGTCGATGGAGGGGCGCGAAAAGCGCACCGGCGCCTCCGTGGAAAGGGTGAAGTAGCCGTCGTCCACCAGCATGTGGTAGTCGGGGGGGGCGATGTACACGCACCCCGGGCGCGCTTCCTCCTTGTCGTTCACCTCGTACACCTCCATCGCGGTGCACTCCTGCAGCAGCTCGCAGAGCAGCTCCGAGTCCTTGCTGCGGTGCTGCACCACCGCCACCGGCATGGGGAAGTCGGCCGGCAGGGCGGCCACCAGCATGCGCAGGGCGTACAGCCCTCCCGCGGAGGCACCGACGGCGACGATCCGGTATCCCGCGTCTTCACCCGTCACTACGAAAGCCTCCGGAAGATCTTTTCCTTCGTGTTCAGCGCCTCGTACCGGTCCTCGTACGCCGTAAACCGCATGCTCTCCTTGCTCCCCAGCCCCAGGATCCCGAAGTTCACCAGCGAGTCGTAAAAGAGCTCGTGCACGCGGTTCTGCAGCTCCCGGTCGAAGTAGATCATCACGTTGCGGCACACGATGACGTTGAACTCCGCGAACGACCCGTCGGTCACCAGGTTGTGCTGCGAGAACACCACGTTGCGGGTGAGCGCGGGGTCGAAGCGGGCGCCGTCGTACATCGCCGTGTAGTACTGGCTGAACGATTCGGTGCCGCCGGCGCGCAGGTAGTTCTGCGTGTACTCCTGCATCTTGTCGAGCGGAAAGATCCCCGCCCGCGCCCGCTGCAGCACCACCTCGTTGATGTCCGTGGCGTAGATCCTCGACCGGTCGTACAGCCCCACCTCCTTCAGCAGGATGGCCATCGAGTACACCTCCTCCCCCGTGGAGCACCCCGCATGCCAGATGCGGATGAAGGGGTAGGTGCGCAGGAGCGGGACCACTTCGTTGCGGAACGCGGCGTAGAACGATGGGTCGCGGTACATCGCCGTGACGTTGATGGAGAGGTCCAGCAGGAGCTTCTCCATCATCGCCGGGTCGTGCAGCACCCGGTCCTGCAGCTGGCTCACGGTGGCCAGCCCTTCCGCCTGGATGCGCTTCCACAGCCGCCGCTTGAGCGACGAGTAGGCGTAGCTGCGGAAGTCGAAGCCGTACTGGCGAAAGATCCCCTCCATCAGCAGCTCCACCTCCAGCTTCTCCACGTCGCGGCGGTACGCGGCGGGGGTGTCCGGAAGCGCGACGTCGTCCCGCCGCTCCGCCCGGCCGTCGCGCTCCTCCGCCCGCCGCGCCGGGGCCGCGGCGGGGGATGCATCCCCCGCCGCCC
>DASVTZ010000017.1 GCA_036387335.1 Longimicrobium sp. | reverse complement strand
CGGCCGACATCGTCTCCATCCCCTCTTCCCAGCGCGCGTCGTGCGGCGCGGGGCCGGCGCCGCGGGCGAGGATGTCGAGCGAGGCCGCGATCATCAACTCCAGGCTGCGCTCGGCCAGCACCGTGTCCGCGTACTTCCAGTTGAGCACCTCGCCCTGCTCGGTGATCCTCAGCTCCCCCTCGAAGGCGCCCGGCGGCTGCGCGCTGATGGCCCGGTGCGTGGGCCCGCCGCCGCGCCCCACCGTCCCCCCGCGCCCGTGGAAGAGGCGCAGGCGCACGCCGCACTCGCGCGCCACCTCGTGCAGCGTGCGGTGCGCCTTGTAGATCTCCCAGGTGCTGGTGAGCATCCCCCCGTCCTTGTTGGAATCGGAGTAGCCCAGCATCACCTCCTGGCGCCGCTCCCACGAGTCCAGCAGGCGCGCGTAATCGGGGCGCGTCCACAGCTCGCGGCAGATCGCGGGGCAGTTGCGCAGGTCTTCGATGGATTCGAAGAGCGGAACCAGCATCAGCCCCGGATCGCCTTCGGACGCCTGGACCGCGACCCCCGCCATCTCGGCGAGGCGCACGACGGTCAGCACGTCCTCGACCGAGGTGGCGCCGCTGATGACGTACTGCTGGATCGCCTCGGGCGGGAAGGCGCGCTTGAGGTCGGCGATGGCTCGCATGGTGTCCAGCAGCTTGATCGCGTCCTCGGATGGCGCTTCGGGGAGCGCGTCGGCGCCGCGGGCCAGCAGCTCGGCGCGGGCGCGCTCGTGGATGCGCGCGTGCTGGCGGATGTCGAGCACGTGCAGGTGGAAGCCGAACGTCTCCACCTGGCGCAGGATGGGGCCGATGAGGAGGCGCGCCAGCCGCTCGCCGCGGTTGGCCACGAGGCTCTCGCGCACCAGCCACAGGTCGCGGAGGAAGGCGGCGGCGTCCGGATAGGCGGCGGGGTTCGCGGGGTCGTTGCGCGCGGCGCTCAGGCGGCCGCCCACGTAGCCCATGAAGCGGCGGTACACCTCGGTCGTCGAGCGCGTCTCCGGGTGCGGGTCGAGCGAGGGGATCGTCTCCGCGTAGTGGTCCAGCGCCGCGCGCAGCTCGGGGCTTACCTCCACCTGCCGGGTGGAGGCGCTCAGCCGCTCGGTCAGCTCCTCCAGCGCTGCGACGTAGTAGTCCAGGATGGTCTCGCGGGCGAGCTGCAGCGCCTCGCGCGTGACCTGCGGGGTGACGAAGGGATTTCCGTCGCGGTCGCCGCCGATCCAGGAGCCGAAGCGCACCACCTGCGGAAGCGTGCACGGCGGGATGGGCTCGCCGTACGTGGCCTCGAAGGCGTCGGCGATCTCGAAGTAGAGGCCCGGCAGGGTGGGGATGAGGACGCGCGGGTAGTAGTCGAGCCCCATGCGGATCTCGTCCGTCACGGCGGGCTGGCGGCGGCGCACCTCGTCGGTCTGCCAGAGCGCGGTGATCTCGGCGGCGATGGCGGCTTCCTGCAGCGCGGCCTCGGCGCCGGTGAGCGGCAGGCGGTCGAGCCGCTCCAGCGATTCGGCGATGCGGCCGCGCTTGAAGAGCACCGTGCGGCGCGACACCTCGGTGGGGTGCGCCGTGAAGACGGGAACGACCAGGATGCGCGCCAGGAACTCCAGCGCAGCATCCTTGCCGACCCCGGAGTCGCGCAGGCGCTGGAGGGTGCCGCGGATGGTGCCCGCCTGCGACGGCGCGCCCGGCTGCAGCTGCGCGCCCCGCCGGCGGCGCTTGCGGTGCTGCGTCTCCGCGAGGTTGGTGAGGTCGAAGTAGATGGAGAACGCCTTGGTGAGCCGGTACGCCTCCCCCAGCTCCAGCCCGGCCACGATGCGCTCCGCGTCGCGCATCCGGTCGTCGTCCGTGATTCCCGTGCCCTCGTCCTCCAGCTCGCGGTGGCCCATGGCCAGGTGGCGAAGCTGCTCGACGGCCTGGAAAAGCGCGTCGCCCTCCTGCTCGCGGATCACCTGGCCCAGCAGCCGGCCCAGCGAGCGCACGTCGCGGCGCAGCGGGGCTTCCTTGAGCCGCGCGTCTTCGGCCGTGAGCTCGGCGAGGCGCTGCGCCTGCGATTCGGCGTTCCAGAGTAGCTCTTCGGACATTCGGGGTTCGGTGGAAGCTTGATGGCCGTTCTCAGATCCTTGCGTGGACTGCAACTGCCTGGCCTCCGCGTGGTGCCCCGGACGGAACTCGCGGCGTCCCTTCTGGTATTCCGTCGCACCTGCAGGCGACAACGGCAGTCTGCTTCACGAGTTAAGGGGAACCCGCTTTCGGGTTCCTGGAGGGCATATTCGTCATGGGAATGGAAGTTTGGATCGGCTGGATGGGCTTCGCGGGGACCATGCTGCTCGTAGCGGTGGGTCTCCTCAATTTTTCCGTTTTCCGCGAGCAGCTCCGCATCGCGCGGGAGCAGATCGACACGGCGCTGCGCCAGCTGGAGCTCGCGCAGCAGCAGCCGGACATGCACCTGATTCAGCGCGCGATCACGGAGACCTCAGACCACGTGCGCCTGCTGGTGGAGCGCCCCTATCTGCGCCCGTACTTTTACGACGACGCGGTGTGGCGCCCGGGCGACGCGGCGAGCGAGGACGAGGTGAAGGCGATGGCGGAGCTCATCCTCAACAACTTCGCGTCGGCGCTGATGCACTCGGCGGCGTTTCCGCAGTACCCGGTGCGCGGCATCGACCGCTCCATCATGTTCCACATGCGCCACAGCCCGGTTCTGCGCGATCAGCTGATGGCCACCTTCGACCGCTTCCCGTTCAGCGGCCTCACCTTCCTCTGCCTCAAGCACGAGACGGCGGAGGGCGTCGAGGCCGACCTGCACGCGCTGATCGGGATGGAGGGCCTGGACCGCCGCGAAAAGGAGCGCCGCGAGGAGCTTCTCCAGATCTTCCGCGACTCCGAGACGCACGAGGCCATGGAGTTTACCGCGCTCAGCATGCAGAAGCGCCGCTGACGAACAGCAGGGCTCACGCGGAGGCGCGGAGACGCGGGAGAGCACGACAACTGCATGGCTCACACAGAGACACAGAGCCACAGAGCCACAGAGAGAACAACTGAAGAAAGTTCTCCGTGGCTGCGGTTCCCTGTGTGTGAGGCTTTTCTCTGTTGTTCTCTCTCTGCGTCTCCGCGCCTCCGCGTGAGACTGCTGTTTGCTGTTTCGTCCTAACGCAGCGGCTTCTTGAAGTTGCGAAAGATGGCGCGCACGAACTCCTCGCCGTCCCGGCCGTTCTGATAGGTGGCGTGGAGGAAGGAGAGGACGCGCGCGGCGGGGCCGTCGAACTCCCACTCCACCATCTCGAAGTTGCAGTTGGTCAGCGACATCTCCGCCGTCGCGGAGTACACCAGCACGCAGCGGCGAAAGGTGCAGTTCGTGTAGCTGTTGCCGTCCAGCACCACCCGCTCGTCCTGAAAGGCCTGATTCTCTATGTTCATCGCTCGCCGAGTCTGTGGGGAAAAGGAGCCCGACAGAGTAACACGCCCAACCGCCCCGGTCCACGCATGGAGCCGTCCGAGCTCGAGCAGATCCTGACCTTCCTCCGCGCCACGGAGCAGCTCAAGAACACGCACCGCAACTCGTGGACGTCCGAGGGGCGCCGCGAGAGCGTGGCCGAGCACACCTGGCGCCTCTGCCTCATGGCGATGCTCCTCGCGGACCAGTACCCGGACGTCAGCTTCGCGCGCCTGGTGAAGATCTGCATCGTCCACGACCTGGGCGAGGCGATCGGCGGCGACATCCCGGCCGTCCACCAGACCGCCGGGGCGGGGAAGGCGGAGCAGGAGCGCCGCGACCTCCTCCAGCTCCTGGAGCCCCTCCCGCCGCGGCTGCGGGATGAGATCACGAGCCTGTGGGACGAGTACGAGGAAGCGCGCACCCCCGAGGCCCGCCTCGCCAAGGCGCTGGACAAGCTGGAGACGATCCTCCAGCACAACCAGGGCGAGAACCCGGCCGGCTTCGACTACCGCTTCAACCTGGACTACGGCAAGCGCTACACCGCCATCGACCCGCTCGTCACCACCATCCGCGAGATCCTGGACCGCGACACCGAGCGCCGCGCCAACGACGGGTGAGATGTAGCAGTTGGCGTCTCAGAGCCCCCGGATTCGCACCCCATCGTCCGGCGCGTTAGATTGGGCGCGCGCACCAAGTCGCACCTACTTTTCGAGATGAGCTGAATGGCGGATATCGCAGTCGATCTGGGCACCGCGAACACCCTGATCCAGGTCAAGGGGCAGGGAGTCGTCCTCAACGAGCCGTCCGTGGTGGCGGTGGACAGGGCCAGCGGCAAGCTCGTGGCCGCCGGCCTCGACGCCAAGCGGATGCTGGGCCGCACGCCGATGGGCGTCATCGCGTCGCGCCCCATGCGCGACGGCGTCATCGCGGACGTGGACCAGGTGGAGATGATGCTTCGCCACTACCTGGGCCTCGTGCGCAGGCGCGGGCCGTTCCAGCAGAAGCCGCGCGTGGTGGTCGGCGTCCCTTCCGGCATTACGGAGTTGGAGCGGCGAGCCGTGCGCCAGGCCGTGCTCGCCGCCGGCGCCCGCGAAGTCTTCCTCATCGCGGAGCCGATGGCCGCGGCGATCGGCGTGGGGCTTCCCGTCACCGCACCCACGGCCAGCATGGTCGTCAACGTCGGCGGCGGCACCACGGAGATCGGCGTCATCGCCCTTTCCGGCCTCGTCGCCGAGCGCTCCGTGCGCGTGGCGGGGAACGAGATGGACGACGCCATCGTCGCTGCCCTCCGCAAGCAGCACAACCTCCTCATCGGCGAAGCGACCGCCGAGGCGATCAAGATGCAGATCGGCTCCGCCCTCCCGCTGCAGGAAGAGCAGGTGATGGACGCCACCGGCCGCGACCTGGTGACGGGGATCCCCGCCAGCGTCCGCCTGCACTCCGAGGAGGTGCGCGAGCTGATCCGCGAACCGATTCGGGTGATCGTGGCCGCCGTGCGCGCCGCCCTCGAGGTGGCCCCGCCCGAGCTCTCCTCGGACCTGGTGGACAGTGGGATGGTGCTGACGGGCGGCGGCTCGCTGATCCGCGGCCTCGACCGCCTCCTGACGCAGGAGACCGGCCTCCCCGTGCGCCGCGATCCGGACCCCATGACCTGCGTCGTCCGCGGCGCCGGGATGGTGCTCGACGAGTGGTCGAAGTACCAGGCCGTTCTTTCGCTCTGACGGGGAACCGACTGTATAGAGTCGTGTACAGGGACGGGCCCGCATAAAAACGCGGGTTGACGACTCCGGACCAGCGGTTTATAATCTGCGCCCCTGATGAACGCCGCGTGCGGCGGGGGGTTGACCGCTCGTCAGAAGAGGTTTACGTTGTAGGGCTCCACCGGACAAGCTGCCGGTCGCGAGGGTGGATGCGGAAACGCTAGTTTTCATCCCTTGACGATCCGGGATAAACCGAGTAGCTTCAAGGAGTTCGCCGCGGATCGGGTGCGGCGGAAGTTGGAAAAAACGGGGGTTGACGGATCAGCAACGCCCGTTTAGATTGAAGGACTGCGCGACGGGCCGGGTGAAACTGGCTGGGTTGCCCTGAAGACGCGGCAGAAGCCGCGCGGAAGTTTTGACAAATCGGGTATTGGGGAGTGCTTTGTGCAGCCCGCGACTAGGAATTGCGGAGCGGCCGTGTGGCACGTCAGCCGGGGGCGTCACGTCTCCCGCGGTGCCTGCAGGT
>DASVTZ010000016.1 GCA_036387335.1 Longimicrobium sp. | reverse complement strand
CAGCACCCCGATGTTCATCAGGTCCGTCAGCCGGTCTCCTTCGTGCCGCACTTTGCTCACACGAGCCATCCGGGCCTCCTCGGGCTGGGGTCCGGTTATATCCTACCTCGCCTGGTGAACAAAGTAAACGGTATTGCGCCTGCGCGGACTCGGCGTCTGGATTCGCGCCCGCCGCGGGGACCCGCGCCCGCGTCTCAACCTGCGCGGCGCACACCGATGATCTGGTAGGGGCGGACCTGCGTGTCCGCCCACCCCCTCCCCCGCCCCGATCTGCGCCTCGCAGACGAACCTCGTAGGGGCCGCCCCACGTGGCTGCCCGTGCCCGCCGGCGCTCCGCACCCCGCGGCCGCATCCGGTGACAACCTCACCCGCCGGCCACACGTGCGCAACGCCACTCACGCACTCACGCACTCACGCACTCACGCACTCTCCCGCCGCCGCCACTCCCCACACAGATCCCGCGCGGCCTCCTCCCACCTCGGAAACCGGAACTCGAACCCCGCCTCCAGCAACCGCCCCGGCACCACACGCCGGCTCTTGAGGATCAGCTCCGTCTCGGTTCGCAGGAAGACGGCGCCGATCTCCAGCATCCATCGCGTCGCGGGGAGGCCTACGCCCGTGCCCCACGCCTCGCGCAGCACGCGCATGAAGTCGTCGTTCGGGAGCGGGCCCGGCGCGGCCAGGTTCACCACCCCCGCGAAGTCCTCGCGCTCGATCAGCCAGCGCACGGCCCGCGTGAAGTCCTCGTGGTGAATCCACGATACGAACTGGCGCCCATCCCCCGAGCGCCCGCCCAGCCCGCGCCGCACGAGCCCCAGCAGCACGTCGAAGATGCCGCCCGCGTCGGGGCTCAACACCACCGCCGAGCGGAGCGCGACCTTGCGGGTGTGCGGAACGGCCGCGTCCTCGAACGCGCGCTCCCACGCCCGCGCCACATCGATGCTGAAGCGCCAGCTGTCCGGCGCGTCCGGCTCCTCCCCGCCGATGATGCCGGAGGCCTCGTCGTTGGGCGCGTCGAAGCGGTGGGCGTAGATGGTGGCCGTGCTCGACTGCAGCCAGATCCGCGGCGGCCGAGCGCACCCCGCGATGGCCTCGCCCAGCACGCGCGTCGAGTCCACGCGCGAATCCATGATCTCGCGGCGGTTGGCGGCGTTGTAGCGGCAGTTGACGTTGCGGCCGGCGAGGTTGATCACCACGTCCGCGCCTTCCAGCTCCGCCGCCCACGGGCCGAGCGTCTTCGCGTCCCACGTCACCGAGCGCCACGGCCCCGCGCTCGCGGACCGCCCCAGCACAACCACCTCGTGCCCGTCGCCCTCGAAGGCGCGAGCGAGCAGCGTTCCCACCTGTCCCGACCCGCCGGGGAGGACGATCTTCACTTCGCCTTTTATGTACCTGGTCGCGTGACGGACACCCGCGACGAGTATAGCGGGCGAGCCGAGCGCGCGGCCAGCCCGCAACGCACATCGGCCTGCTGCTCTATCTTACCCGCGCCGCCGAGATCACGGAGATGACTCGGCCACCACCCGGATCTTCCGCGCCGCGCCGTAAAAGAGCCGCACCCCGTCCTCCTCCGCCACGCCGAACGCGCGCGCCGGGCCAAAGAAGCCGCGCAACGCATCCGCATCGCAGCTCTCGAGATGGCCGCGGAGGACGCGCGGATCGTAGAAGCGGAACCGCATGCGCTCGCCGTCCGGTGACCGCACCACGAGCAGCTCGCGGAGGTGGCTGGCCAGCGCCTCCAGACCGCAATCCGCCATCACGAACACGCCCCACGCATCCTCCGCCCGCGTCTCCGCGATCCACTCCAGCAGCTCCGCATCCGCCGCGAACAGGTACGGCGCGAGGGCCCACAGCGCGGCGTCTTCCGTGCCCGCGAACAGCGAAGCCGCGCGCGCTCCCCGCTCCCACGCCATCGGCGGCACGTCCGCCCGGTCGCACGCGTCGACGATGGCGTACAACTCCCCCGCGTCCACGTAGCGCCGGAGCTGCGCGGCATCGACCACGGCTTGCGTCATCGGGCGGGCGCGGCCTGCGGCGGCCACGCGGGGGGCGGCCCGAGTGCCGCCGGGCCGGGGATGTGAGCGGTCTCGCGTGCCAGGTCGATTCTCGCCGGCACGGGAGAGTTGCTCACCTCCTGCCCGATGGGTGAAGCCGCGAGGCGAATCGCGTATGCCCGCGCGTCGGCGCCGCTTCCGTTGTACCTGGCCCATGCCTGGCGCGCCCATTCACGCCAGGTCATCCCGGCGCTGTACTCGTCACGCAGGTTGCTGGTCAGAAAGAGGTTCAACCCACTGCGTATGTTCTCGCGCCAATCCCACGCCACCTCGCGGACGATCGGGCGGTTCGGGAGCCGGGTGTACTGCGAGATGCCGACTCCGAAGTCGAACGTGGCGAGTGGAAAGTTTGGTGGATCGTCGGGGCAGTCGAAGCGCACTCCCCTGTAGCTCGTCCCCGTCTGCGCACGTGCTCTGAACTGGGTGTAGTCGGATTCGTGGGCGAATATGGCCCGCACCATCGTCAGTATGTTCTCGTTGCGGCCGGCGAGAACACGCTCCAGGTGATCGACCACGTCCCTCTGCTGGGGGTTGGACCCGCCGATCCGCAGGTGGACGTAATCCAGCAGCCACGCGCTGGTACCCGGCGGACGCACCGCCACGGTGAGCAGCGCGTGGCCCCCCATCAGGTTCGCGGGACCGTTGTAATCGTAGCTCACCGCAGGATCGCGAGTCCCGGCGAAGAGGGTGAAGTCCGGCTCGGTGCTCCGCCCCTGCCATTCGAGTTGGTGGATCTCCGAGCGCCCCGAGTAGCGCGAGTTCCCGGTGTTGATGTGGCGCGCCAGGACGTGGCGGCACTGAAGGCGCCAGTGGATCGGCGTCTGCCGGGGCGAGAAGCCGCGCAGCGTGCAGCGAACGGCGATGGGCGGCATGGCCGGGGTGCCCGTGATCGCGAGCACGTTCTGGTTGAACTCCGGAGCGCGCGGAACCCCGCCGGCTCGGTAGCCGGGCGGATCCTGGCGATCGAGGTTCGCGATCTGGAGCGCAGGTCCCGCCGTCTGCACGGTGTTGCCGCCGCTCCGTGCAACCGGACTCGCGCCCGGAGCCGCGAGCATCATCCTCCGCCGCGGTGGCTGGAGGCCCGTGTCCGCATCGGGGAAGTTGTTGTCCAGGATGCGCGGGTCGGTCGCGGCGGGCGCGCGCTCGGCTAAGACGGGCACGGGTAGGTGAGGGTCGGAGTGTCAGTAGCCGAGAGCCCGCAACCGCGCGCGAACCGCCGCCGCCGTGCGCAGGCCGTACACCTTCTCCGCGACGGAGTCCAGGTGCACGAAGCGCGTGCCGTTCCAATCGAAGACGGCGACGTTGTTCTCCATGTTCCAGTCGCGATTCCCACGATCGTCGGCTGGCCCCCGGCCTTCCGCGCGGAGGATCAGCACGAGCTCGCGAGCGGCGTCACGGTCCGCGTTGGCGCCGAGCGCCGCTCGCACTTCGTACGCGGGCGCGGCGACTTTCCACAACGAGACTTCGCCGAGCGGAAGTGCGTGGCGGCGGTAATAACCCGGGCAACCGGCGGCTGGCGTCAGCACCCACCCGCTCTGCAGCCCCTCAGCCCGGGTCCCGAACAGCGCGAGGATGTCGCGCCGCGTGAATCCGAACTCCCCCTCCAGCGCCTGGTGCGACAACTCCATTCCGGCCGGACGCACCCGCATCAGGAACGCGGTGGCGCCCTCTCCGGCACGCCGGTGAACGATCGCGGTGTCGTCGCACGTGTTCATCTGAGCGGTGGTTTGCGCCACACCACGAGCGGGCTCGTACGCCCCGGCGAAACCCAGAGCGCACCACGCCAGCGCTTTCGTGATCTTTGTGATCGTGAGACGGTGCATGACGACGATCTTCCGTGCTCGAGCTCGTTTCCACCTGCGGCACGCACGCTGCCCAGATGTAGATACCCCGGATCGCGGAGGTGGGCACGTCAGCTTCCGTGGCGGGCGCGGAGTGCATCGGCGGTTGGGGGGTCGAGGCGGCCCGTCTCCTCGAGGCCGGCGGTGGCCTGGAAGAGACGGAGTGCATCCTCCGTTTCCGGGCCGGGGACGCCGTCCACCTCGCACGCGGCGAAGCCCAGGTTGCGGAGGCGGCCCTGCGCGCCGCTGATCTCGTCCGAGGGGTCGAGGTGGCCGAACGCGAGCTCGAAGCGCTCCTCGGCCTCGGCCACGGACTGGCCGTCGTGGGCCGGGAGCACCAGCTCGCCCCGTCGCGCGTCGCAGGGGATGCGCGCCTCCAGCCAGCCCTCTGCGTCCGTGCTGCCGGACTGCCAGAAGCCGTCCACGCAGAGCTGGTACGCCTGCGCCGCGCGCGGTGCGTCGCCCTCGCGCAGCAGGCGGAGCCGGAAGAGGGTGGTGCGGCCGCTGACCGTGTAGCGGTTGCGGATCTGCACGGCGCATGGACGCGGCGCGGGCTCCGGGTCGGGGACGAAGAGGACGTCGCCCGGCTGGAGCACGGCGGGGTCGGGGCGGCGCGCGCGCAACTCCGCGTTCTCCGGATGCTCCCAGAGGGCGGCCCACGGGGTGCCGCGCTGCGCGGCGATGCTGCGCGCGCATTCACCCTGCGCGAGGGTATGAAGGGGCATCGGCGGGCTGTGCTGATTTAGGGAATTGTGATCCCCCTTTCGGGGAAGTCGAAGCGGCATTACAATGAAGGCGGCTTCTTCGGCGCGTCAAGTCCCGCGTCGGTTCCTCCTCCACCGCGAATGCCGATGCTCCCCGCCGCCCGGGTCGGCGACATGCACGCCTGCCCGATGTGCGACGGCCCCAAGCCGCACGTGGGCGGACCCATCCTCCCGGCCGGCGTGCCCACGGTGTTTCTGGCCGGGATGCCCGCGGCCGTCGTGGGTACGATGTGCACCTGCACGGGGCCACCGGACACCATCGTGCGCGGCTCGGCGACGGTGTTCATCGGCGGGAGGCCAGCGGCGCGCATGGGGGACGCGACGATGCACGGAGGCGTCATCACGGCGGGCGCCCTCACGGTGCTGATCGGCGATTCGGGTGGCGGCGGGGCGGGCACCCCGCAGGCCGCCGCCCTGAGCGCCGCGCGCCAGTCCGCCGCTCCCTTTGTCTCCACCAGCCCCGCGCCGTCCGACGCCGCGACGGTGTGGACGGAGATCGAGCTGGTGGACGACGACGGGCTTCCGGTGCCCGGCGAGGCGTTCGTGGTCACCACGCAGGACGGGCGCAGCATCGAAGGCGCACTCGACGCCAACGGCCACGCCCGCCTGGAAGGCCTGGAACCTGGAAGCTACCGCGTCGACTTTCCGCGGCTGGACGGCCGCTCGTGGAGCGCGGGAGGGTGAGTGGTGTGCGGACCTCGCCTAGCGCGGTCCCGCGAGGAGCGTGTCCTGGATGGCCGGGAGCACGCGAAAGGTCTTCAGCGTGAGGTCGAAAAAGGGCGCGCCGTCCTGCGTGAGGCGCATGGTGCGCGGCCAGCGCACGCCGCCGCTCTGGATCTCGCCGCCCAGCCACGCCTCCTGCACCACGGGATTTGCAGTGGTGGCGTCGTGTATGCGCGCGCGGACGCGTGAGAGCCGGCCGTTGGCATCGACGTACAGCTCGACGTCCGGCCGTCCCGGGTTATGCGCGAGGATGCCGCGGTGCCCGGTGGAATCCGCTGGCAGGACGGTGAGCGTCACCCCCGGCGCGCGCAGCGGAATGAGGCGCATCGCGGAGTAGAAGTAGAACTCCTCTTTCTCGCTTGCCAGCATCAGCGGCGGCATCGGGGCGAAGCCGTTCGCGTTCACGAGCCACCCGCGCGGCGACGCGAGCACCAGGTGGCGCATGGTAGATGGCCCGCGCTCCACCGCGTAGGTGGACACGACCGCGCTGTCCGGCGGCTGGATCGCCCAGCGGCCGCTGATGGGCACGGTGCGTCCTCCCGCGTGCACCGTCGCGTCCGCGTCCCAGACGAGCCCACGCGCACGCTCCAGCGCCTCCGCGCCCCCCGCCTGCTCGATGGCGCGCGCCAGGATCCGCGCCGGCTCACTATCCACGCGCGCGCCGGGCGCCGCGGATGCGCACCCGGCGAGCAGGAGAACGATGATCGGAACCGAGATGCGCATTCGCTGGAGCTGGCGAGAGGGAGGAAAGCGCGCGGTCAGGACTTCTCGCCGCACTCCGGGCAGAACTTGGCGGAGGCGGGGATCTCCGCATCGCACGAGGCGCAGTTGCGCTTGAGGGCGACGGGGGTGCCGCACTCGGGGCAGAACTTCGCGCGGCCCACCGGCGCGCTGCATTCGGGGCAGCTTACGACGCGCTGCTGCAGGTCCTCTTCGCTGACCGTGGCGCGCTCGTACGCGGCCTCGCGGGCGCGCTCGATCTTGGCCTCGCGCTGGATGACGGCGAGCTCCGCGTCCAGGCGCGGAACGCAGGTGGTGCAGGTGCCCTCGTCCGGGTTCCAGCAGTTGTCGCAGTAGTGGTTGGCGCAGCGCGGGCAGCGGTGGAAGTGCGTCCGCGCCTCCTCCACGGCCGTGCGGAACGCATCGTCGCGCGCCTTCTGCCACCCGGCGCTGCGCACGTGGCTGAGGGCGTTGCGCGCCGAGCCAAAGATCCCGCCGAAGACGCTCTCCGCCATCCCGAGCACGCTGTCGGCCGTGCCGGTGGCGTAGCGGTCGAAGGGGGAGCGCCAGGCGTCGTGGCACCCTTCGCAGTAGAACTCGAACTGGAACCCGGTGTCGGTCGAGAGATCCTGGTGGTTGTCGGAGAACTGGATCTCGGTCATGGCTTTCCTCGTTTTTCGGCGGGGTGGGATGCGGGTGGTGCAGACGGGGAGTATAGGCGTGCGCGCTCGCGGGCAGCAAGCATGTTTTTCGGGCGCCCGATGCTACACGGGCTCTTCGGCGAGCGCGCGCAGCTTCAGCATCGTGGCCCAGTTGCGCGCCGTCCCGCGGTCGCCGAGCAGCCGGTTGAGGGCGTCGGGGAGGCGGCTTTCGAGGACGCCGTCCCTGCACCACATGTACGCCACGCGCCGGCCGAGGGCGAGCGAATCGGTGCCCCAATCCTCCTTCGCCAGCGGCTCGAGCAGGGCGCGGTCCGCGGGGTCGCGCAGCACGGTGACCAGAAAGCGCGACGGGTTGTCCACCTCGCCGAACGGATTCCCATCGACCGCCTCCGCCACCTCCGGCGCGGTGATGACCGTGACGCGCGACGAGATGCCCGTCTTGGCGACGATCGCCTCCTCGATGCGCGCCGCGGCGTCATCCGGCGCGGTGTCCGTGGCCGTGTAGACGACGTTGCCGCTGTTGAGGAGCGTCTTCACGTCCGTGAAGCCGAGCTCCGCGACCAGCGCGCGCAGGTCCGCCATCGCGATGCGCTTCGCCTTGCCCACGTTGATGCCGCGCAGCAGCGCGACCTGCTTTCCAGTCATGATGCCGGTGTAGGCGGCTCAGTGCGTGAACAGCACGACGAAAACCGCCGCCGCGACCACCACGAACGAGAGTACGAAGGAGAGCGTGCCGAGCGCGAGCTGGACGGGGACACCGACCGGGCGCGGCCGGCGGAGGGTGGACGCGATCACCCAGGCGCTGATCGCCATCGGCACGACCACGACGGCGGTGTGGAGGACCATGACCACCGGGTCGAGATGCGAGAACTCTCCGCCGTGGATCACCAGGGGGAACAGGCTCGTGGCCACGACGACCACGATCCAGGCCGCCCACAGCCCCGGGATGCCGAACCGGCGCCCCGCCACCACCGCGACTAGGACGTAAACGACAAGCAGGACGAGAGATAGTGCGACGACCGGCCAGTCCACGTCGACGGACGCGATGCTGAAGTTCATGGGCGAGGGCTCCCCGGGATGGGACGGGCGATGCGGCGGGCGACGCATATTGCTCCGCGGCGCCAGACGTTGTCAACGGAATCGCGCGGGAGAGGGGATGCGGAGCCCCGCACGGCCCGCCGCTTGCGAGGGCCGCGCGCCCTACGCAGGGCACCCATGGGACTGGAGGGAACGATGAAGATGCGGCTGAGAGCGGTGGGCGATCAGGTGATCGTCATCACGGGGGCGGACAGCGGGATCGGGCTGGCGACGGCGCGCGAGGCGGCGCGCCGCGGGGCGCGGGTGGTGATCAGCTCGCGCAACGCGGAGGCGCTCACCCGGATCGCGGACGAGCTGCGCGCCACCGGCACGGAGGCCGAGTGGCTGGCCGGCGACGTGGGCGACGAGCGGGCGATGCGCGAGCTGGCGCGCGTGGCGGTGCACGCCTTCGGGCGCATCGACACGTGGGTCAACAACGCCGGCATCGGGATGTACGGCGAGCTGGAGCGCACACCGCTGGGCGACGCGCGGCGCCTCTTCGAAACCAACTACTGGGGGATGGTGCACGGCGCCCTCGCCGCCCTGCCGCACCTCAGGCAGAACGGCGGCGCGCTGATCAACGTGGGGAGCGTGGAGAGCGGCGTCCCCATCCCCATGCACGGGCACTACGCGGCCAGCAAGCACGCGGTCAAGGGCTTCACCGATGCGCTGCGCATGGAGCTGGAGCACGACGGCGCGCCGGTGGCGGTGACGCTAATCCGGCCGGCCGCCATCGACACGCCCTTCACCGAGCACGCGCACAACCACATGGAGGGCGCCGATCCCGAGCTCCCGGCCCCGGTGTACGCGCCCGAGGTGGTGGCGGACGCCATCCTGCACTGCGCCGAGCACCCGCGCCGCGAGCTGATCGTGGGCGGGGCCGGGAAGCAGATGTCGGGGATGTGGCGCTGGGCCCCGCGCCTCTTCGGCGGCTACGCGGAGAACGTGGTGTGGGATCAGCAGCGCGCCCCCCGCGGCACCAAGCGCCGCAACGACGCCCTCTACGCGCCGACCACCGCGGGCAGCGAGCGCGGCGACTACCCGGGGCACGTGATGGAGTCCAGCGCGTACACCAGCGCCGCCGAGAACCCGCTCCGCTCCGCCCTGCTCCTGGGGCTGATTGGCGTCGGGACGGTGTGGGCTGTGCGCTCCGGGCTGTTCGGGCGGGTGTACGGCGGGGCGCGCGAGCGCATCACCGGCGCCGGCGACACCATGTCGCGCGCCAACCACGAGATGCGGCACGTGCTGGAGCACCTGGAGATGCTGGGCGGCGAGCCGATCGAGCAGCTCACCCCCGAGGAGGCGCGGCGCCAGCCCACCCCCGCGGAGGCCGTGATGGCGCTGCTGCGGAAGCACGGCAAGAGCACGGAGCCGGAAGAGGTGGGGAGCGTGGTGGAGCGCACCATCCCCGGTCCCGGCGGGCCGCTGCCGGTGCGCATCTACGCGCCGCGCGGAAGGGGGCCCTTCCCCGTGATCGTGTACACGCACGGCGGCGGGTGGGTGATCGCCACCAACGACACCTACGACTCGTCCGCGCGCGCGCTGTGCAACGCGGTGGGCGCGGTGGTGATGTCGGTGGAGTACCGCAAGGCGCCGGAGCACCGCTTTCCGGCCGCCCACGAGGACGCCTACGCGGCGTACGTGTGGGCGCTCTCCAACGCCGCGGAGATCGACGGCGACCCGTACCGCATCGCGCTGGCGGGCGAGAGCGCGGGCGGCAACCTGGCGATCTCCACGGCGGTGATCGCGCGCGACCGCGGGGTGCGGCTGCCGGCGCACATCCTGGCGGTGTACCCCATCGCCGACGGCAACACGGACTCCGAGTCGTACGAGGAGAACGCGGACGCCAAGCCGCTCAACCGGCCGATGATGCAGTGGTTCCTGAACCACTACCTGCGCGGCGCGCCGGACACGGGGCATCCGCTCATCTCGCTGATCCACGCGGACCTGCACGGCCTGCCGCCCGTGACCCTGATCACGGCGGAGATCGACCCGCTCCGCTCGGACAGCGAGCACCTGTACGACCGGCTGCGTGACTCGGGCGTGCGTGTGAAGTACCACCTCTACAAGGGCGTCACCCACGAGTTCTTTGGGATGGGCGCCGTGCTGAGCGATGCGCGCAAGGCCGTGAACAAGGCCGCCGCCGCCCTCAGCGCCTCGCTGGAGCGGCCGAGGGCGTAGCGCTCCTTCGACGGATGCAAAGCGGGCCGGCGGCGGGTGCCGCCGGCCCGCTTCGTCATCGTCCCACCGCGCGGATCAGCTCGTCCTTGGTCATCTTGCTGCGCCCCTCGATCTTTTTCTCTTTCGCCATGTTGTAGAGCTCGTCGCGCGTGTGCTCCTGGAGCGAGCGGTTGGGGTTGCCGGTGCCCTGCGTGCGCTTGTTGGGGGTGCGCCCTTCCTGGCGGCGCTTCTTGTTGACCGTGCGCCCGGCGATCTCCTGCGCCTCGTCCTCGGGCACGCCGCGCGCCTCGGCGCTCTCCTTGACGTGCTCGTACATCCGTTCGTCCTTGCGATTCCATCCGCGGGGCATCGCCGCCTCCTCTCCCGGGTTCGCGTTGCGTCGCTCGGAGGCGTGGGGTGCCACCTCCGTGCCATGTGGTGTATCACCCTACGGAAGTGCAGCGTTTGCCGCCTTTCGATCCGGGGCTCGCCGGGCGATCATTGGTCGTGGATGGAGAAGGCCGTAACTCGTGGCTGGAGGATGAGATGAGCGGACCGGAGCGCCGCTGGGCGAACCCGGAGGAGCTGAGCCTGAAGCGGGCGGCGCGGCTGTACGGGCGCGGCTTTACCCTGCGCTGCCCGCACTGCGGCAAGGCGCGGCTCCTGAAGACGTGGTTCAAGCTGAAGCACAAGTGCCCGGAGTGCGGGCTGCGGTCGGATCGGGGGGAGGAGGACTTCTTCCTGGGCGGGATCATGCTCAACTACGTGTTCTGCGGGCTCGTCTTCCTGGCCGTGGTGGTGCTGCTCGTGCTCTTCACCTGGCCGGACGTGCCGTGGGACCTGCTGCAGTGGGGCGGGATCGCGTTCATCGCCATCCTCCCGTTCCTCTTCTATCCCTTTTCGCTCACCACCTGGCTCGCGTCGGACGTCCTGATCAAGCCGGTGACGGAGGAGGAGATGGAGTGGCACCGGGCGAGCCGCGAGGGCGAGTTCCGCAAGCAGCGCGACCGCTGAACAACGGGTCTCACGCGGAGACGCGGAGGCGCAGAGAGAAAAGCAAAGAAGAGAGTTCTCTGTGGCTTGCAGTTCCCTCTGCGTCTCCGCGTCTCCGCGTGAGGCAAGCTGTAGAACTATGCCCGCCGCGCGACCTCCGCCCGCACCACCGGCGCCACGCGCGTGCCGAACAGCTCGATGGAGCGCATGACCTGCCGGTGCGGCATGGTGCCGACGCTGAACTGCACCATGAAGCGGTCGTGCCGAAAGATCGCGTGCTGAAAGAGGATCTTCTCCGCCACCTCTTCGGGGCTCCCGACGAAGCTGGCGCCGCGCAGGGTGCGCGATGCGTCGAACGCCGCGCGCGTGAGCGGAGGCCAGCCGCGCTCCCGCCCGATGCGGTTCATCGTCACCGCCGTGGGGCCGAACGCCTCGTCCGCCGCCTGCTGGGAGCTGTCCGCGATGTAGCCGTGCGAGTTGATGCTGACGGGGAGCTTCGCGGGATCGTGCCCGGCGCGGCGGGCGGTCTCGCGGTACAGCTCCACGAACGGCGCGAACCGTTCCGGCTGCCCGCCGATGATGGCGAGCGCCATCGGCAGGCCGAGCGTGGCGGCGCGCGCCACCGACTGCGGCGTGCCGCCCACCGCCACCCACACCGGCAGGGGGTCCTGCACGGGGCGCGGATACACGCCCTGCCCCGTGAGCGGCGCCCGGTGCCGCCCCGACCACGTCACGCGCTCCTCCTCGCGCAGCCTCAGCAGCAGCTCCAGCTTCTCGGCGAAGAGCTCGTCGTAGTCGCCCAGGTCGTAGCCGAAAAGCGGGAAGGATTCGATGAACGACCCGCGCCCCGCCATGATCTCCGCCCGCCCGCCGGAGAGCAGGTCCAGCGTGGCGAAGTCCTGGAAGACGCGCACCGGATCGTCCGAGCTGAGCACGGTGACGGCGCTGGTCAGGCGGATGTGCTTCGTCCTCGTCGCCGCCGCGGCGAGCACCACGGCGGGCGACGAGGCGACGTAGTCCGGCCGGTGGTGCTCCCCCACGCCGAAGACGTCCAGCCCCACCTGGTCCGCCAGCTCGATCTCCTCCATCAGGTCGCGCAGCCGCTCCGCCGCGCTGACCGTCACGCCCGTCTCCGCGTCGGGTGTGGCTTCCGCGAAGGTGTAGATCCCGAGTTCCACTTAATCTTCTCCGAGGTGCAGGTCAGGCCCAACCAAAGTGCCAAGTGCCGAGTGCCTGGTGCTCAGTAACTAGGCACTCGGCACTAGGCACTAGGCACTCCGCTCCACACCGCCGCTTCTGCCAGCAACTCATAAGACCGCAGCCGCGCCGCGTGGTCGTGGATGGTGGCCGTGACCATCACCTCGTCCGCCCCGGCCTCGGCGGCGACGCGCGCGATCTCGCGGTGGACCGTTTCGGGACTGCCGACGATCACAAGCCTGCGGTAGCTGTCCGCGATGGCGCGCTCGCGAGGGGTATATTCGTACGCGAGCGCTTCGTCCGGCGTCGGGATCGGCGCGAACTCGCCGCGCGTGATGCGCACCCACACCAGGTCCATCGACGCGGAGAGGTACGCCGCCTCCTCGTCCGTCTCCGCGCAGATCACCGCGGCGCCCAGGATGACGTGCGGCTCGGGAAACTGGGCGGAGGGGCGGAAGCTGTCGCGGTACGCCTCGATGGCCGGCGCGGGCGGGGTGGGGCTGAAGTGCCGCGCGAAGCTGTACCCCGTCCCCAGCTCGCCCGCCAGCCGCGCGCTCGCCCCGCTGGAGCCCAGCAGCCACACCGGCGGCAGCGACACGCCGCTGGGGATCACGCGCACCCCGCGAAACGGGTGGTCCTCCGGCAGGTCGCCGCGCGACAGCCCCGTCAGCTCGGCCAGGTGATCGCGGAACTTGGCGGGGTCGAAGGGCCGCAGCGCGCTCGACGTCAGCGGATCGGTCCCCGGCGCGCGGCCGATCCCCAGGTCGATGCGGCCGGGGTGCAGCGCCTCCAGCGTGTGGAACGCCTCGGCGGCCTTGAGCGGAACGTGGTTCTGGAGCATGATGCCGCCCGATCCCACCCTGATCCGCTCCGTGGCCGATGCAACGTGCCCGATCAGGATCTCGGGCGCCGAGCTGGCGATGCTGGGCATGCCGTGGTGCTCGGCGAACCAGTAGCGCGTGTATCCCAGCCGCTCGGCCAGCCGCGCCAGCTCCACCGAGTTGCGCAGCGCCTGGCTCGCCGTCGCACCCGGCCCGATCGGCACCAGGTCCAGCACCGAGAGCGGGATCTCCTGCGTGTTGCTCATATCATACGGTCCCGACAGAAGTTCTGTGCGTCCCAAGGGATCAAAATATCACGCGAAGGCGCGAAGACGCGAAGGAAAGACCCGGAAGACCTTTCTTTGCGCCTTCGCGCCTTTGCGTGAGGCCACTTCTTCCCAAGAAAAGGCCCCTCCGCCAGCCACGGCGGAGGGGCCTTTCACTTCGACGAGCGGGGCGGCTAGCGGAACGTGCGCGCCCGGCTGAAGATCGGCGCCGAAGCTGCTGGGAAGAGGCCGCGGTTGGGATTGAGCTGAAGCGCCGACACGACGGGCGCGTCGAAGCTCCCGGTGCGGACCTCAATGGTGCCTTCCGGTGCCTCCCCCCTGTGCAGCGTGATCGAAAAGGTGCCACGCACCCGGTTGTCCGCGATCTCGGTGACCTGCACGTTGCCCACGTAGCCGGTGTACAGGCCGGTGTTCCCCTGGTTCGGGTCGCTGCTGACGCCGGTCAGGAACTCGCCGCGGATGGGGCAGGCGCTCTCCTGCGTCGCGGCCGTGCAGGTGGTGATGCCCACCGAGGGCGGCACGTACAGGACGAACAGGTTGCTGCGGCCGCTCGCGAGCTTGTCCGACGCGAGGACGGCGAGCTTGCCCTGCACGACGAACGCCGCGCTGTAGTCGGGAAGGTCGTTGGCGTCCGGGTCGTACGAGCCGGTGGCGACGAAATCTCCCGTCTCTGCCCCGGTGTAGGTGAAGGAGAGCGCGCCGCTCGGGTTGTCGCCCGAGCCGGTGGAGTCTTTGCAGGCGGCCAGCGCCAGCGCGAGCGCCGCGGTGCCGAGCAGGCGCTTCAGGGTCGGGGTGCTCATTCTGCGTTTCGCGTCCGGGGTGGCGGGCCTGCGCGGGGTGCGGCGGCCCCGGTTTGGCCGCGCCGTGCTCGCGCGGCTTTCTGACCGAAGTCTGCCCAATTTCCATAGAACGCACCAGTGCCCGTCCGTCTGACGCGGGGAGCCGCGTTCGTGCTTCAGGGGGCGCGGTTCTGCGTGGCGACTACGCGGGCGGAGGCCCAGAGCGCGCCGAGCTCCTCGTCGGTGCAGCTTTCCCACCCCGAGGGCGGCGGGGCGAGGCGGCGCTTGGCGCCGTTGTATTCGAAGGCCAGCCATCCGCCCTCCAGCCCCTGCGCCAGCACCGGCGTCTGCGAGGCGACGCTGCGTCGGTCCGCCTTGCGCCTGTCGGGGCCGTGGTACGCCACCACGTCCTGCCCGCGCCTCTCGCGGAGGCGCGCGAAGCCGGAGCGGCCCAGGGTGGGGATCACCTGCCACACCCGCCACAGCTCGCCGTCAGGTGCGATGAACTCGCGCAGCGCCATGCTGTTCTCTTCCCAAACCGCCGGGGTACGTGCCGATCGTGCGCCTCTGCCTAACCTACGCACTCCCGCGCCGCGCGCAACGCTGTCGCGCGGGGGTGATCGGCGGGGGCACTCGCCGGGCACCGGCGCACGCGCCGGGGGCTGAAGCCCCCGGCTGGAACGACGCGAAGCCCACTGAAGTGGGCTCGAGCGACGCGGCATCCGCCCCGGAGTCCGCCCGATGGTGGGCTCGTGGACCGCCGCTCTTGGAAACGCGGACGGTTGTGGGATACATCGGTGCCGAATGCGGGCGGCGTCACACGCGGGGCACGGGCAGCCACATGGGGCTGCCCCTACGGGTTCGGTGCCGGGGGGCGAAGGTCGAGGTGGGGGAAAGGGTGGGCGTGATGAATCACGCCCCTACGGCATCGAGGCGGCGCGGGGATTCGGGCACCGGTGCGGATCTCGCCCGCGAGTCCGCGAAGGCGGACTTTGTGCTGTTGTTGCCGCGAGTTCACTCGCCAGGAGACCAAGGCCAGGAGGCGCACCACCTACCGCGGCAGCGCGCTGCCGAGGGCCTCGGCCATTTTGCCGAGTTCGAGGGCGTACTCGGCCCACCACTGGCCGGCGCGCGGGCCGCCGTTGCAGACGCCGTCGGATTGGCCGGGGGTCTTGACCCAGAGGAAGGCGTCCACCAGCGGGTGGCCCGTCTGGGCGGTGGGGGCGGTGCCGAGGGCCTGGTTGCGCGCGTTGCACCAGACCCGCTCCACCGCGGCGCCACGCCCGTTGCGGCTGGTGTCGATCACGAAGTGCTTGCCGCCCACCATCGCGCTCAGCCGCTCGCCGTACGCGATGTTGACGCGGGTGGCGTGGAAGTTGGACACGTTCAGCGCGAAGCCATCCGCCATCTCTATGCCCGCCTTGCGCAGCCGGTTCGCCATCTCGCTGGGCTGCTGCCAGTTGGCGTTGCCGGCGTCGATGTACACCGATGCGCCCGCCGCCTTGAGCGCCTGCACCGCCTCGCGCATCAGCACGTAGCGCTCGTCCTGCATGCGGAAGGGGAGGCAGTCGATGGCGGCCAGCCCGTCAGGCTCCAGGATGACGACGGCCGGGCGGCGGCGGATGGCAGCGGCGAGATCGCGCGACCACCTGCGGTACGAGTCGCCGCCGCGCGAGCCGCCCGCGGAGTAGAGGCCGCAGTCGCGGTGCGGGATGTTGTAGGCAACGAACACGGGGAGCGCCCCCGCGGCGGTGATGCGCGACATCAGCGCATCCGTCTCGCGGCGCACGTCGCGCATCCAGTCGCCCAGCCAGATGGCCTGCGGCTGGTCGCCGATGCGGCGCATGAGGGCCGCGTCCGCCGGGCGCGAGCGGGCCCACTGCTGCGCCTGCACCCGCGCCGGCGAGTACGGGTCCACGTACAGCCGCCGCCCGCGAAAGGGGTTGCCGCTCTGCCCGTCGGCGGACGGGCCGGGGACGAGAAGGAGGAGCGGGGCCAGGGCGAGCGCGAGCAGCCGCGGCCTCCAGAAACGCGGAGGCCGCGATCCACGCGGGGGTGGTCGCCGGGGCATGGCTCGCGGATGCTGCGAGGTTCACCCGCTCAGAGCCGGAGCGCTTCTTCGGCCGGGGTGAAGTCGGAGGCGCGCCGGTGCGGGAGGTTCGGGGAGGGGAGCGAGCCGTTCGCCTCACCCATCTTGCGCATCATGTACGTCTGGCGCGCCATCAGGATGCGGGCGGCCCGGATGTCGTAGTGCGTCTTGATCGCCAGGTTGGCGAGGTCGCCCGCGCCCCACAGCAGCCCCGCGAACACGATCAGCCGGATGGTGTCGCCCACCAGCAGCCCGATTCCCGCGCCGCCGGGGGGGCGGTTGAGCCACCACGCGGCGAACTGCCCCAGCGCCAGCACCAGGATCACCACCGACGAGATCCGGAAAAGGATGCCGACCAGGTGAAGTCCTTTCTGCGGCTCCAGGTCCTCCTCGCGAACCTCGACGCCGGAGAGGAGCGGGCGCCTTCCAGGCCTGCGCCCCGTTTCGTTCGACTCGCCCTCGATGACGGGAGATCTGCTCATTTCGTCTCCAGCGAAGCGGTTGATTTCACCCCTGGTTGCACGTCCAGAACGTACTTCTTTGCACTTCCTGTGCTACGCCTCTGTTACCGGTCCGCCGGCACGCCGGGAAGGTACGCCTCGGCAGCGCGCTGGCGGAGCAGCTCCTCCAGGAACCCCACCTGCTGCTGAAGCCGCTCCACGTCCATCTGCAGGCGCTCGACGGTCGCCTCCAGCCGGTCCACGTGGGCGCGGGTGGCGGGTTCGGGGGGCGGAAGGAGGCCGGCCTTCGCGGCGATGCGCCCCATCCCCGGCAGCCCCGCGACCGCGGCGATGGCGGGGTGCATCGGCTTGGGCTCCAGCGTCCCCTCCATCATCCGCGGCTGCCCCGGCACCAGCCCGGCGATGGAGCCGGCGAAGCGGAAGGCGTCCTCCTTGGTGATGCGGATGCGGTAGCGCCCCTCCGGCGTGTCGAGGGCGATCTGGTACGCGCGCAGGCGGCTCCCCTGCTGCACCCGCGCGATCTGGCCGGCGGCGAACTCCACCTGCTTGCGGGCGAAGCGATCCTGTTTGAGGCAGATGAGGCGCTGGTTGGTGCTCACGAAGAGCCACGCCCCCGCCGGCCCAATGCGCGGCCGGCGCACCCCCAGGAGCTTGCCGCGCACGACGCCCAGGATGCGCTCGTCGGCGTGCAGGATGTGCGGAAGCGCGCGGAACTCGCGGTGCTCCCACCAGCGGTCCCCCTCGCCGATGTCCCGGAGCTGTGCGTCGATTGCGCTGCGGTCGACGGGCATGCCTCACCGTTTTTGCGGAAGATGTGCGGGACGGGCGCGGCGGGATGCCGGCCCGTACCCGGCAATGTAGCGGGGCGCCCGGATGCCTCCAAGCAGTACGCGCGTGCGCTGGCCGGCACCGGCGGAGTCAAGGTGCGTCCAACCTCCGCGCACGCCCCTTGCTAAACGGCTGGGCCCAACCCCGCAAAGGAGACGAGGAATGACGAGAAGGCTGATGAGATCGTGGGCGATGGGCGGCGCGGCCGCGTTCGCCCTGGCCGCGTGCGGCGGCGGCGATGCCGAGAACAACGGCGCCGCGGCACCCGCCGGAGGCGCCGCGCCCGCCGCGCAGCCCGCCCCGCCGCCGCAGCCCCCGCAGGAGGTGCGGCTGGAGGTGGACGTGGCGGCCAAGCAGGTGCGCATGTTCCGCCGCGACCAGCTCGAGAAGAGCTACGGCATCGCCGTGGGACGGCCGGAGTGGCCCACGCAGAACGGCAACTGGAACGTCACCCAGGTGGTGTGGAACCCCGGCTGGACGCCGCCGCCCGACGAGGAGTGGACCAAGGGCGAGGAGCCCAAGGACCCGGGCGACCCGGACAACCCGCTGGGCACCGTGCAGATCGTCTACGACCCGCCGCGCACCATCCACGGCACCAACGAGCCGCAGTCGATCGGCACGGCGGCCAGCCACGGCTCCATCCGCATGCGCAACGAGGAGGCGGAGGAGCTGGCGCAGCTGCTGATGGTGGCGGGCGGCGCGCCCAAGGACCCCGCGTGGATCCAGCAGGCGCGCAGCAACCGCAAGGTGCGGCAGGAGGTGCAGCTTCCCAACCCGATCCCCATCAGCGTCATCAACGGCGCCGACAACGCCGACGCCATCGAGGGCGACCGCTCCAAGGGCACGCAGAGCGGCACCACGTCCGGCGCCGCCCCGAAGTCCTCGTCGGGCGACACGGCTCGCTCCTCGCGCGGCACCTCGCGGTCCGACACCGCCCGCTCCTCGCGCAGCACGCGCTCGGACACGGCGCGCTCCACCCGCCGCTCGCGCGACACCGCCCGCTCGGCGTCCAAGGACACAACGCCGCGGTAAGCCGCCGCACGCCAGGAACGAAGAGGGCCCTGCACCGGCATCATCCGGTGCAGGGCCCTCTTTCCGTATGCGGCAACCCGTCGCCTCTCCGCACCGTTGTACTTACGGGCAACGTGGCATGTAGTAGACGATCTTGTAATACTCAGTGATGTACCCCTGCTCGGTGTGGGTACCGTCGCAGTAATAATAATGTACCCCCACCTGTACGGTCTTCGCCGGATCCGAGTAGAAGGTCTGCCTGAAATCAACGTTCGTAACCGTGGCCGAGCCGTGCAGCCGGTTCCCCGACGGCGCTGCCGCGGAAACAGAACCCAGAAGCAGGGGTGCGGCGAGCGCTGCGACGACTCGGCGGAAAACGGTGTGACGGAGTAAGCTCGACATAAGACCTTCCTTGATCAGAGGGTGGCGACCATCACGTTGCGCAACATACACGCTTCGCATTAAGGCGCAATACGTACGTATGGCACGGCAAGGGGGTTGTCGTATACCTCCCTGGTGCTCACGCTGCCCGCGACGGCACGATTTCGGGCTGCAGGTACATGATCGGAATCGGCTCGGACCCACCGGGCGTGTAAGCGGAGACAGTCAGATAGTCGTGCACCGGCGCATCCTGCAGAATCTGGAGCGCGATCTCGCGAAGTTCCTCCGACAGCATCGCCAGGCCGGTCAGTGGAAAGCTGCGGGGCCCCATCTCGGTGCGCTGTGCCAGGATCGAATAGTTGAAGAGACTGAGCCCCACAGCGGATCGTGCACCTGTGTTGATCCGCAGCAAGGTGTTCTCGTTCAGCTCGATTCCGGTCCCGCTCTCCCCGGGCATGAACGTGATGTGGAGAGTGTCGCTGATCTCGTCGTACTTCCTCGTCGGGTCGCTCATGCGTTCACCCTATGTGCTTCTGGTAGGCGGTGACAATGTAGTTGTTGGGCATCAGCCTTCCGTCCGCATCCTGCCCCAGTCGAAACAGGACGATCGCCTCCACATGCGTATTGTGTTCGGGAAGGCCTGCACAGCGCAGCAGATATCGATACTTCTGGGGATTCAGTGAGTCCTGCCGCCGCTTCCCCACGCGTATGGTTTCTCGAAGCTGAGCCTCGTACGGCTCCATCTCCGGATGGTGATCGCAGACGTGCTGCCATCGCTCATCCGTAAGATAGATTGGGTTGCCGTCCCGGTCACGAGTTGTCCAGCGGGTATCCTCACGCATGATCCTTGAGCCGGTGCGCGGATAGGTTGCTTCGCCGCAAACCAGACTGCACGGATGGGACCGAACGCGTGCTCCCCGGATGAGGCGCCTGCTTGCATGCCCTCGTGCCCTCCGCCAGCTTGGGTGCTTGAACCATCACCAACCCCTCACCGGAGCGTCCGGGATGGAATCCTACCGGCTGGAGCGGCGCATCCGCGGGCTGCTGGTGCTGTTCATTGTTGGGCTGGTGGTGAGCGGGGTCACGGCCTTTCCCATCGAGACGGAGCTGCGCTGGCTGACGCGCGTCCTCGGCGCCGACGCGGCGGACGGGGGCGTGCTGCACTGGCTCGTCACCGTGCGCGATGGGGTGATCGCCACCAACCGCGCGTACCCCTTCCTGGCGTACGGCACCGACTGGCTCGCCTTCGCGCACCTGGTGATCGCGGCGCTCTTCATCGGCCCGCTGCGCGATCCCGTGCGCAACGTGTGGGTGGTGGAGTGGGGGATGATCGCGTGCATCACAGTCGTTCCGCTCGCGCTGATCGCGGGGCCGATCCGCGGCATCCCGTTCTACTGGCGGCTGATCGACGCGTCATTCGGGGTGATCGGCATCATCCCGCTCTGGCTCTGCCTGCGCGACATCCGCGCGCTGGAATCGCAGGCGTCCCCGTAAAGCCACAAAGAAACCCTCCCGCTGTTCTCTCTGCGGCTCCGCGCCTCCGCGTGAGGCCAGCCGTTCCTATCGCCCGGAGCGCACCAGACGAAAGCGAGTGCCCTCGATGGCGGCGATGGCCACGGGCTTCCCCACCGGATCACCGTTCTCGTCGAAGGCGACGGGGCCCGTGACGCCCACGAACGGATCGCTCCCGCCGGGGCGGCCCACACCCTCCAGGTATTCGCGGATCTCCGCGCGGGAGCGGGCACCCGACTTGAGCGCGCGTGCCAGCAGGTACACGGCGTCGTAGCTGGTGGCGGCGGCCGATTCGGGCTCGCGGTTGTAGCGGCGGCGGAACGTCTGGGCGAAGGCGCGCGCCCGGTCGCTGGCCTCGGGGTGGTAGAGCATTCCGAACATGGTGCCGTCGTAGTTCCCCTCCATCGAGGTGAGCGACTCCAGGCCGTCGCCGCCCAGCACCCGCGCGCCCAGCCCCACCTCGCGCATCTGGCGGATCATGGTGGATGCGCCCACCTCCAGCCCCGCCACCAGCAGCACCTCCGCCTGGCGCTCCTTGAAGCGCAGCAGGTACGGGCGGAAGTCCTTCATCTCCTCCAGGTACGGATCGGTGCCCACGAGCACGGCGTCGGTCTGCGCGAGCGCCTTGCGGAAGATGGCGGCGAGGCTGTTTCCGTACTCGTCGTTCGCGTACAGGATGCCCACCCGCCGCCCGAACCGCCGCGCCTCGCGCGCGATGGACGCCGCGTTGGCGCTGTCGTTGGATGCGATGCGAAAGATCCAGGGCCCGGCCTGGGCGATCTCGGTGCTGGTGGCGCTGGTGCCCACGGCGGGAAGCTCGCCGTCGTGGTACACCTTGGAGGCCGCCATCATGGGATCGGAGTTGGCGTGCCCCACCACCGCCACCACCTGCGGATCGTCCACGAAGCGGCTCGCCACCTGGATGGCCGCCGCCCCCTCGCCGCCGTCGTCGCGCGCGCGGATGGCGATGGTGACGCCGCCGAGGTCGCCGGCCGCGTTGAGCTCCTCGGCGGCCAGCTCGGCCCCCAGCCTGGAGTTCTCGCCGTACGAGCGGGTGAGCGGCGCGGCGAGGCCAAAGGTGACGGTGCCGCCGCGGTTCGGGGTCAGGTCGCACGCGGCGGCGGCCGCGGCCAGGAGGAGCGGGAGGGCGTGACGCGGGATGTGTACGGGCACGGGGTCCAGAGAGGGGAGGTGGGACGGATGTGCGGTTGCGGTTCATTGTAGCAGAGACGTGCAAGTGCAGCAAAATCTTTATACGTCATTCCCCGGCCCGGTTCATATTCCGCCCCGCGCGGGGGCTGCTGCGGCGAGGCGGGTACGCGGTTTGCCTCCCTGCCGCGCCCCTGTTTCACGATACCCGATGGAGGAAAGGATGAGGAAACCGATCTCGCCGCGCACCCACGGGGTGCTGGACTACGCCACTTCCGCCACCACCGCGGCCGCCGCGGAGATGCTGGACTTTCCGCCGCAGGCCCGCGCCGCGGCTCGCGCGCTGGCCGGGGGGTACGCCGGGCTCTCGGCGGTGACGGACTACCCGCTCTCGGCGCGCCGCGTGGTGCCGTTCAAGGTGCACGGCGCCACCGAGGCGGCGCTGGGGCTGGCGCTGCCGTTCGTGCCGTGGCTGCTGGGCTTCGCGGATCACAAGCCGGCCCGCAACTTCTTTCTGGGGCTGACGGCGGTGACGTTCGTCGTGGCCGCGCTGACGGATTGGGAGAAGGAGGATTCGCCGGTGGAGGCGAGGTAGGGGACGGAAGTGCGTGAGTGCGTGAGTGCGTGAGTGCGCTGAGGTTGGAGCGCACTCACGCGTTTGGGGGCTCCGGGGAAGGGCCGGCGGTTGAAACCGCTGCAACAACGGCGGGAAGCCTGCCTTCGCAGGCTCGGGGGCGGCGGCGCGGTATGGGGCGGCGGGCACCGGCGCCGCATCGCCGGGGGATGAGTCGCCGGGGGATGAATCCTCCGGCTGGAACTACGCGAAGACCGCTGAAGCGGTCTCGTGAACGGAGATGCCGGAGTCCGCACAGGCGGATTTTGTGTGGTTCCAGCGGCGAATTCATGCGCTCCTGGTGCGGGACCCGCAGCTCGGACGGCATCAACGCACTCACGCACTAACGCACTCACGCACTTCCCCCATGCAGCTTCTCCGCACACCCGACCACCGCTTCTCCCGGCTGCCCGGCTATCCGTGGGAGCCGCGGTACACGGAGGTGGAGGGGGTGCGGATCCACCACGTGGAGGACGGGCCGCAGGATGGGGCGCCGGTGCTGCTGATGCACGGGGAGCCCACGTGGTCGTATCTGTATCGCAAGGTGATTCCCGTGCTGGCGGAGGCGGGGCTGAGGGCGATCGCGCCGGACCTGGTGGGGTTCGGGAGGTCGGACAAGCCGGCGAGGAGGGAGGATTACAGCTACGCACGGCACGTGGCGTGGATGGCGGGATGGATGCGCGCGCGGGAGCTCACCGGGGTAACGCTGGTGTGCCAGGATTGGGGCGCGCTGATCGGGCTGCGGCTCGTGGCGGAGCACCCGGAACGGTTCGCGCGCGTGGTGGTGGCCAACGGCGGCCTCCCCACCGGCGACCAGCACACGCCCTTTCCCTTCAAGGTGTGGCAGGCCTTCGCGCGCTGGACGCCGCGCTTCCCCGTAGGGCGGCTCGTGCAAGCGGGGACGCAGACGCGGCTCCCGCGCGAGGTGGTGGCGGCGTACGAGGCGCCCTTCCCCGCCGAGCGCTTCAAGGCCGGGCCGCGCTCGCTCCCCGCCCTCGTCCCCACGCGGCCGTCCGATCCGGCGAACGGGGCCAACCGCCGCGCCTGGGAGGCGCTGCGCGGGTGGGAGCGGCCGTTCCTGACGGCGTTCGGCGACCGGGACATCTTCTTTCGCGGCATCGACCGCCTCCTGCAGCGCACCGTTCCCGGCGCGGCGGGGGAGCCGCACACGGTGCTGCGCGGCGCCGGACACTTCATCCAGGAAGACGCGGGGGAAGAGCTGGGGCGCGTCGTGGCGCGGTGGCTGGTGACGTAGCGTTAGCCACACCCCCGGTACCTACCCCCGAGTGAGACAGGTTGTTTAGCGGCAGGCCTTTACGAATCGGCCGGCTTGATACTAATTTGTATGTCCCACCGTGCCCGGGCCGGGCGAACCGGCTCCACCCTACCTCGCTGAAGCCCCCATCATGCGCAAGCTAATGCTCGTCCCCGCCTTCGCCGCGCTGGCGGCGGGGTGCGGTTCGGACTCGACGACGGAACCGTCCGTCGCGACCACCATCACCGTAGCGCCCGCGGCCACGCTGGACGCGATCGGCGCCACGCAGATCGTGCGCGCGGGCGTCAGCGACCAGAAAGGCAAGGCGATGGGGAACGCCGTCCTCAGCTGGGAGACGAACTCACCGTCCGTCGTCGTGACGGGGCTGGGGGGCGACAGCGCCTCGGTGAAAGCCATGGCGAACGGGACGGCGTCGATCACCGCCCGCGCCGGCTCGGCCGCGGGGTCGGTGGAGGTGCGGGTCGCGCAGGCCCCCGTCCGGGCCGAGAGCTTCGCGGGCAACGGGCAGTCCGGCGCGGCGGGGGCGCTGCTGGGCAGCGCGCTCCGCGTGCGCGTGGTGGACCGGCTGGGTGTAGGGGTCGCGGGGGTGACGGTCACCTTCACGGTGCAGACGGGCGGCGGCACGCTCGCCGCGGCCACTTCGGTGACCGACGCGGAGGGCATCGCCACCAATAGCTGGACGCTGGGGCCCGCGGCGGGGACGCACACCCTGTCCGTGACCTTCCCCGGCACCACGCTTTCGCCGCTGTCGTTCACCGCCCAGGCCGTCGGGCGGGTGCCGGGCGTGCTGGGCCTGCTGGCCGGCGGGCACCAGGCGGCGATGATGGGGACCGCGGTCCCCGTCGCCCCGTCGGTGGTGGCGCGTGACGAGGCCGGCAACCCGCTCTCCGGCATCACCGTCAACTTCGTCGTCACCTCCGGCGGCGGCCGCACCACCAACACGTCGGTCGTCACCGGTACGAACGGCGTCGCCTCGGCCGGCACGTGGACGCTGGGCTCCGCCGCCGACGCCAACACGCTTACGGCCATCGCGCCGGGCCTCACGGGCCCGCCCGTGGTGATGCGCGGCACGGGGTGCTTCGGCGGTCCGGGCGCGGCGTACGAGGTCACGCTCTGCATCACCACGTCCATGACGCCGACGCAGCGGGCCGCCTTCGCCAACGCGGCGGCGCGCTGGGCCACCCTGGTGCGCAACGACCTGGCGGACATCTCCACCTCGATTCCCGAGGACGCCTGCGGCACGGGTACGCCCAGCATGAACACTACCTTCGACGACCTCGTGATCTTCGCGGCGGCCGTGGACATCGACGGTCCGGGTTCCGTGCTGGGGCAGGCGGGGCCGTGCTTCGTCCGCACGGGCATCGGCGGCCTTCCGGTAGTCGGGAAGATGGAGTTCGACGTCGCCGACCTCGCGATGATGGAGACCAACAACCAGCTCGGCAGCGTGATCCTCCACGAGATGGGGCACGTGCTGGGGATCGGGACGCTTTGGTCGTCGAAGGGCCTGCTGCAGAACCCCAGCAGCCCAGGCAACACGCTGGATACCTTTTACAACGGCTCGAACGGAATCGTCGGCTTCGACGCCATCGGCGGCAACACCTACACCGGCGGCGCCAAGGTGCCGGTGGAGAACACGGGCGGCGCGGGGACGATGAACGGCCACTGGCGCGAGTCGATCCTGCGCAACGAGCTGATGACGGGCTACATCAACGCCGGCCAGAACCCGCTGAGCGTGCTGACGGTGCGCTCGCTCACCGACCTGGGGTACGGCGTGGACCCGTCGCGTGCCGATGCCTTCTCCCTGGCGCTGACGGTACGCGCGCCCGGACCCGAGAACACGCTGAAGATGCACAACGACCTGTACACCGGCCCGCTCTACACCGTGGATCGCGCCGGCCGCTTCACCAGGGTGGCCCGCTGAGGGCGAGGATCGCGCGCTCCCCCGGGCTCGTCCTGGGGGCGGCGCTCGCGCTGGCGGGGTGGACGTCGTGCGCGCGGCGCGTCCCCACGCCGGCCCCGTGCGCGCCCGTGCAGGGGGAGCTCGCCGCCGGCTCCCGCGCGGACGTGCTGGCCGGTGAGTTCCACCTCTCGCTGACCGCCACCAGCGGCCCGCGCGCGGGGAACCACGCCTCGGCGATGCTGCGGCTGCGTCCGTTCGGCAACCGCCCGCCGCCGATCGCGCCGGCGGAGCGGGTGCGCTACCCGCTCTACGGCTTCACCGACCTGGCGCCGGCGTCCGTGGGCGCCGTCGCGCCGGGCGACGTGGGGCGCGACGACCCCGCGGGGCCGGGGGTGCTGGGGATGGAGTGGGAGCGCTCGGGTGCGCAGGCCATCACCCTGCGCCTGGGCGCCGACGCGAACCGTGCGGGTCCGTCCCGCTTCGACGGGGCGAGCCTGGCGCTCTTTGTCACTTCGATCACGCCGGAGCGCTTCGCCGGGCGATGGGAGAGCGGTGGGGAGCAGCGCGCGGGCGGCTACTTCTGCGCGGACCGGCTCTGAGGGCGGACGTCGGAGCACCGGGGCACCGGGGCCAGGCAATCGGCGGGGTCACAGATCGATGAGGGCGCCGGTCCACACGGACCGGCGCCCTCATTCGTCATCCAGGTTTGTGCAAGGTCCGTAACGGCAGTCTCACGCGGAGGCGCGGAGACGCAGAGAGAACTGCAACTGCATGGCTCACACAGAGACACAGAGACACAGAGAGAACAGGTAGAGGTTTCCTCTGTGGCTTGTAGTTCCCTCTGTGTTCTCTGTGTGAGGCTTTTGCTGGTGTTTCCGAGCCTCCGCGTCTCCGCGAAAACTTCACCAGATGCGGGCGCGGATGCTGTCGGGGCGGACCATGGGGTCGCCGGGGGCACAGTTGAAGGCGCGGGCGAACTCGGGCATGTTGGCCAGCGGGCCGTTGGTGCGCCACCGGGATGGGGCGTGCGGGTCCGTGGCCGCCTGCAGGCGCAGCACCTCCGGACGAGCGTTGCGGCGCCAGATCTGCGCCCACGCGATGAAGAAGCGCTGCTCCGGCGTGAAGCCGTCGATCAGCGGGGGGCGCGGCTTGCCCGCCAACTCCTTTTGCAGCGCGTGGAAGGCGATGGTGAGCCCGCCCAGGTCCGCGATGTTCTCGCCCAGCGTGAGCTCGCCGTTCACGCGCAGCGTGTCGATCACGGTGTAGCCGGAGTACTGGTCGGCCACGCGCTTCGTCTGCTCGCGGAAGGCCGCGGCGTCGGCGGGGGTCCACCAGTCGCGCAGGTTGCCGCGGGAGTCGAAGCGGCGCCCCTGGTCGTCGAAGCCGTGCGCCATCTCGTGGCCGATCACGGTGCCGATCCCCCCGTAGTTGGCCGCGTCGTCGGCCGTGGCGTCGAAGAACGGGGGCTGCAGGATTCCCGCGGGAAAGACGATCTCGTTGAGCGAGGCGTTGTAGTACGCGTTGACGGCGGGCGCCGTCATCGACCATTCGCCGCGGTCCACCGGCCGGCCGATGCGGGCGATTCCGCGCGCAGTGGCCCAGCGGGTGGCGCGGCGCAGGTTCTCCAGGTGCGACCCCGGCCGGATCTCCAGCCCCGAGTAGTCGCGCCACCGGTCCGGATAGCCGATCTTCTCGCGGAACGAGCCGAGCTTGGCGAGCGCCTCCGCGCGGGTGGAGTCCGTCATCCAGTCCACCCCCTGCAGCCGCTCGCGGAGCGCCTGGCGCATGTTCTCCACCATGCGCAGGGCGCGCGCGCGGGCCTGCGGGGTGAAGGTGCGCCGCACGTACGCCTCGCCCAGCGCGTCGCCCATGTGCGCGTCGGTCGCGGCCAGGCAGCGCCGCCATCGGGGAAGCTGCTCGCGGGTGCCGGTGAGCACCTGCTGCATCCGGAACTGCTCGTCCAGAAAGGGCCGCGAGAGCGCCGATGCGGAGGACCGCACCAGGTGCGCGCGCATGTACGACCGCCAGTCCGCCAGCGGCACGGTGGCCAGCATCCCATCCAGCGCGCGGAGGAAGTCCGGCTGGCGGACGTTGATGCTGTCGATGGGCGGAGCGCCGCGGGCACGCAGGTACGCCGCCCAATCCCAGCGCGGGGTGAGCGCCTGGAGCTGCGCCAGGGGCATCATGTGGTACGTGGCGGTGGGGTCGCGCTGCTGCACGCGGGTCATGGACGCCTTCGCCAGCGCGGTTTCGATGGCCATCACCCGCTCGGCCTCGGCGTGCCCGTCGCGGCGCCCGGCCAGCGCGAGCATGCGTCCCACGTGCGCCACGTACTCGCCTCGGATGCGCTGCGCCGCGCTGTCCGTGCGGGTGTAGAAGTCGCGGTCGGGGAGCCCCAGCCCGCCCTGCCCCAGGTGCGCGATGGTGCGCGCGCTGTTCTTGAGGTCGGGCGCCGCGCCGAAGCCGAACATCGACGCCGCGCCCACCTGGTGCAGCCGCGCCACCTCCGCCACCAGCGCCGCGCGGCCGCGGACGGCGTCGATGCGGGCCATCTCCGGCAGCAGCGGCAGGCGCCCATCGCGGTCGGCGCGCGCGGTGTCCATGCAGGTGGCGTAGAAGACGCCCAGCTTGCGCTCGCTGCTCCCCGCGGGTGCGCGCGCGGCGTCGCGGGCCGCCTGCTCCAGGAGCCGGCGCAGCACGGCCTGGTTGCGGTCGCGGAGCTCGTCGAAGTTCCCCCAGCTGCTGTACGCCGGCGGAATGGTGCTGCGCGCCAGCCACCCGCCGTTGGCCCACTGGTAGAAGTCGCGGCAGGGGGCGCAGGTGGTGTCCCGGTCGGTCGGGTCCAGCATCTGCCCGCCGGGGCGCTGGCCCGCCGCGGGAAGAGCGAGCACGGACGCGAGCACAACGGCGCACGCGAGCGGCTTGCGTAAGGTCATGCGATTGAACGACTCCTGGAACGATCGAGGCGCATCCACCGTCGAGGTTGCGGGGTGCGGTTAATTTAGCAATGCATGGGCACGAGCGAAACCGCGCCCCCCGGCGGCACCCGGCGCTTCCGCCGTGGCTCGCCCTTCCGTAACTTCCCGTTCTACTCCTGATGATGTGACGCGTGGATCACGCGCAGGTCACGGGTGCCGGCCATTCTCCCTCCCCGCCTCTCCCGCATCCCCATGCACCCGCACTCCCCTGCCCTCCGCCGCTGGCGGGCGCTCCTTCCGGGCGCGCTCCTGCTCGCGCTGCCGGCGCTCCTGTGGGCCAACATGGCCGAGCCGCCGGAGCCGGCGCCGCGGCGACCGGGCGGCCCCGCGGGCGAGCCGGGGGGCGGGCTGCGCGACGTAGTGGTGGAGCACGAGCGGCTTCTGATCGACCTGCGACCTCTGGCGAAGGCGAAGCCCGCGATGGTGGAGGCCACCTACCGCACCCGCAACGACGGGGCGGCGCGGACGGTGCGGCTCCTCTTCGTGGCGGATGGGCTGGGCGGCGCGGGGAAGGTGTGGCTGGATGGGCGCCCCGTCGCCAACCGGCGCACGCAGCCCGGGCCGCTCCCCGCGAGCTGGCGCGCCCCGGCGGTGACCCCGCACCCCGGCGGCGGCGATGCGCTGGCGTACACCTCGAAGGAGGCCGGCGCCCTCGCCTTCGAGCTCCCGCTCCCCGCCGGACGCCACGAGATCCGCGTGCGCTACCCCGCCCAGGCGGCCGTCTACCAGACGGAGGGGCTGATGCCGGTGTGGCAGCTCGGCTACGTGCTGGCGCCTGCGCGCGAATGGGGCGGCTTCGGGCGGCTGGACGTGCGCGTGGAGCTGCCGCGCGGCTGGGACGCCGCCGCCACTCCCGCACTTCGCCGCGACGGCCGTGCGCTGGTCGGAAGCTGGCAGGGGATCCCGGCGGACGCACTGGCGCTGAGCGCGCGGGCGCCCGAGCCGTCGTCGGGGTGGCGCTACATGCTGTGGATGGTGCTCTGCGCGGCGGGTCTCTGGCTGTGCATCCTCGGCGGCCGCACGACGGGTCGCTCGCTGGGTGAGCGCGGACGCAGCGCGGGGTGGGCGCTCCCGATCTCGTTCGCGCTGGCGACGGCGTGGACCATCGCCGCCATCATCACGCTCCTCCTGATCCCCGACTGGACGGAGCGTGCCGCGGGGCCGTTCATCAACGAGTACGTCACGCGCATGCGGTCGTACTCGTCGGGGATGATGCTGATCCTGATCGCCCCCGTCTTTCCCCTGGTCGGCACGCTCGCCGCCCAGATCGCCGCCATCCGCGCGCACCGCACAGCCCGGGCGCCGCGTTAGCCGAACAGAAGGCTCACACAGAGACACAGAGACACAGAGAGAACCGCAAAGGTTTTCTCTGTGTCTTTCTGTTCCTTCTGTGTCTCTGTGTGAGGCTGTTGCTGTTTTTACTCGTCGCCCCGCAGCCGGGTAGCGGGCAGCGCGCGCACGCGAAGGCGCTCGAGGTCGGGCTCGGGGAGCGCGTCCCAGTGCGGAGGGATGGGGGTGAGACGGCGGCGCTCGCCGGGGCCCTCGAAGATCAGCCACCCCTCCATGAGCTGCGGCGGAAGCGAGACCGCGGGGCGCCTCCGGTCCGTGCTCTCGCGCCGGTCCGAGCCGGGCGGACGGAGCACCGGGTCCGGGCTGCGGCGGTCGAAGCCCGCGCGCCGCTCGGCGGAGGTGCGCGCGCCGGGTACGACGCTCCACACCTGCCACTCGATCCCGTTCGGGTCCCGGAAAGTGCGCAGCGGCATCGGACGTCAGCTCCGCCGGGGCACGGGATCGGCCCGGAGCCGGATGCGGTCCAGCTCGTCGTCCGGAAGCGAGTCCCACCCCCGCGGGATCGGGGTGATGCGCCGCTTCTCCGTGTCCGCCTCGAACACCAGCCACCCACCCTGCAGCGATGGGCTGAGGTGCATGCGCAGCCGGGCGCGCCGCTCGGCCGCACGCCGCCGCTCGGGGTGTGCGCGGCGCTCGGGATCGTGCGGCTCCGGCTCGGGATCGCGGCGCACGCGGATGCGCCGCTCGGTCCCCTCCTGCAGCACGTGCGGCACCACGTTCCACACCTGCCACTCCACCCCGTCCGCGTCGCGAAAGGTCCGGTGTGGCATGGTCAGCCCTCCCCCGCGGTCCGCGGATGCACCCGCTGCTGGTGCGTCATCGGAGCCTCCCCAGTGCGGCGCCTCTCGATCCGGATGGGGCGGCTCTCGCCCGCCGATTCCGGAGAATTGCGGGTAAGTAACGCAATGACTGTACCTTACGCATTCCGGCGGCGTTTCCGCGAGCCGATTCTGATGCCTGGGGAGGATGCAGAAACGACGGCGGGCCGGGCGAAATCGCCCGGCCCGCCGCACTTCGTCCAGCCCCGCAGATCAGGGGACGTAGACGGTCTTCTTGTCCACGTGGTGCCCGATGATGGCGCCCGCGGCGCCCCCGGCGACGGCGCCGAGCACCGCTCCGCGCACCCGGTGGCTGCGTCCGCCGGCCACCGCCCCGATCACCGCGCCCGCACCCGCGCCGATGGCGGCGTCACGGCGCGTGTTGCGCTTCACGACCGCCGTAGGGGCGCGGTAGGTGCCGCTGCTCTCGTACCCGCCCGAGTTGCCGCTGTAGCTCCCCGAGCTGCTCCCGCTGGAACGCCGGCGCCCCGAGGACGAGCGGCGCGCGGTGCTGCGGCGCGTGCTCGACGTGGACGACTTGGCCTCCGGCGCCTTCACCGGGGCCGCCGCCGCCAGCATCGGCGCCGACGAGTCGGTCGCGGCGAGACCCAGCTCGGTCGGCGACGCCGCCGTCGGAGCCATCGTCTTCACCGCCGCGTCGGAGACGCCCAGGCTGTCCAGCCAGGTCAGGTCGCTGGAGGGAGCGGTGGCCTTCGGCGCTGCGTCACGCCCGCATGCCGCTGCGCCCACTAGAACGGACACCACAAGTGCTGCTTTGAGGACACGCATCGCTCTCTCCTGCTGTTAGCCAAAGTGTCTCGCGACCCGCGCAGTTCACGTAACTCCAATGTAACACGTGACTTACGATTCTGCAACCCGGACCGCGCCGTTGTGTTCTGGCCTCTATCAGTTGCAGAGACCGGGCCAACTCTGCAACGGTAGCAGCCGGCCGATCGTGCACGATGGACCCCGCCGGGGGCGTTCGGGGGTATGCATGGTGCGACTGTCGGCGGACTGCGCGCGCTCCTTTCACATCGGGCTCCACTTGCATCCTTTCCACCGCCTCGTATGCCTGGCGCCGCTCCTCCTGGCGGGCGCCTGCACGCTGGCCGACGTCTCCCTCCCCGCGGGCGAGGAGGTGGTGGCCGTGGAGGCCGTGCTGCGCACCGACATTCCCGTGCAGGCGGTCGTCCTGCACCGCTCGCTGGACGGGCGCGACGTCCGCGGCGTCACGGGCGCCCGCGTCACCGTCACCGCTCCGGGCGGGCGCACCATCACTTTCGAGGAAACTACCCAGACGTGCTTCCGCGTCCCCGGCGACTATTTCAAGGAGGAGCCGGGGTCGGTGAAGGCGAGCTGCTACCTGTCGTCCTCGGATGAAGGATCGTGGGTGCGCCCCGGTTCCGTGTACCTGTTGCGCGTGGAGACGCCCGAAGGGGGGGTGATCCAGGGGCGGACTCACGTGCCCGGGGCGTTCGGGCTCGCCGGCCTCCCGTTCACCACGCGGGCCGCGTCGCGTGCCTCCGCGCTGTGCGCGCTGCCTCCCCAGCGCATCCTGCCGGTGGCGTGGACGCGCGCGGACAGCGCCTGGAGCTACATCGCGCCCATCCGCATCTTCGACCTGCGCTCGGCCCTGGCGCGCACCGGGATTCAGGCGGCGATCCCGGACCCGCTGGAGCTGGTCGGGCTGGCGATCTCCGAAGAGGACACCACCATCGCGCTTCCCAGCGAGTTCGGCGTCTTCGACCGCTTCGAGTACGACAACGCGGCGCTGGCGGCGCTGCAGACGGGCTTTCCGGACGGGGTGTTCGCGGAGATGGTGATTGCCGCGGCGGATCGCAACTACGTGAACGGGGTGCGGGGCGGGCGCTTCAACCCGTCCGGCCCGGTGCGCATTTCCAGTGTCAGCGGCGACGGGGTGGGAGTGTTCGGGTCGCTGGTGCCGCTGTACCTGCGCGTCCACGTGCAGACGGAAGAGGTCAGCAAGAAGACGGGGATCGTGCGGTGTTTGGGGTGAGGATGGGCGGGTCTCGTTTGTTCGCGTGAGGCGCGGGGGACGACGCGCGGCGGGGCACGGGCAGCCACGTGGGACGGCCCCTACGGGGGTGGGGGTGCGGGGGCGGGGGTTGGTGTGGCGGCGAGGAGGGCAGACACGCAGGTCTGCCCCTACCGGCGTTTGTGCCGGGGGGCAGGCCCTCCCCCCCTCTCCCAGCGGTTTGGGAGAGGGGGGGCGGGGGGGGTGAGGGCCTCCCCGTTTACTGCACCGTGATCGCGGCCTTCATCCCCATGGAGGCGTGGGGGTCGCACTGGATGTTGTACGTGCCGGCATCCATCGTGACCTGCAGGTCGTAGCTCTGGCCGTCGCTCAGGAACTGGCTCGGGGCGGGGAGGTTCGACTTGCCGGCATTCTGGTCGGCCGGGAACGACACGTTGTGAACCGCGTTCCCCTGGCTCACGAACTTGATCACGTCACCCTTCTTGACGGTGATGCTGGACGGCTCGAACTGCCCGGAGGCGCCGCCCTGCGTGGTGACCATGCGCACCGTGTGCACCGTGCCCTGCGCCTGCGGCGTGGTGGCCGCGGTGTTCGGCGCGTCGGTCGTGACGGCCGGCGCCTCGGTGGTGACCGTCGGGGTGCTGGCACCCTGCGGCGTGTCGTTGGTGGTCTCGGCCGGCTTGTCGCCGCCGCCGCACGCGGCGGCGAGCACGATCATCCCCAGAACCGGCAGATTGTAGAAAGCGTTACGCATGTGAGCGTCTCCTGTATCGTTCCAGTCTCGATCCATCGTCCATCAGGATGCGCACAATCTATCCCGCGGGCCCGCACCGCAACATAGGGAAATGTCTGTCGCGAGGCGGCTTCCTCCCCACATCGCGCACCGCCGGGTAGGGAAATTCCCCACGTGATTTGACCGCGCCGCTCCGCCGCGCTAGCGTTGGCGCCACGAGACCCGTCCGCCCACGCCCAGGAGCCCCGCCGTGCCGACCCAGGTGTTCACCGCAGAGTGGGCCCGCGCCTGCTGCCAGGCGCTCAACGACCGCCCCAACTACGCCGCCGTGGCCGCCGACTGGCGCGACGCCGTGGTGCTGGTGATGGGCGCCGACCCCGCGCTCGGGATCGGCGAAGAGCGCGCCGTCTTCCTGGACCTGTACGAGGGCGCCTGCCGCGGCACCCGCGTCGCCACGGCGGAGGACCGCGACTCCGCGCCCTTCGTGCTGCGCGCGGAGGCCGCGAGCTGGCGGAGCATCCTCTCCGGCGGCATGGACCCCGTCTCCGCCGTCATGCGCGGCGAGCTGCGGCTGGAGCGGGGCAGCCTGATGTCGATCGCGATGTACGCGCCCGCCGCCCGCGAGATGCTGGCCGCGGCGTCCGAGGCGGGCGGCGTCTTTCCGCGCTGACCGTGCGCGCGCCGCCAACCGCCGGGCCGCCCGCGTGAAGCGCCGCGACCTCCTGCGCCTCCCCCTGGCCGCGGGGAGGACCGCCGCGCGCGTCGGCTTCCACGGCCCAGGCACGCCCCCGGGATCTTCGCCGGGCACCCTGCCGTCGGACCCGGACGCGTCGCCGCCGCGCGTGAACGTGATCGCCTACGGCCCGCACGAGATCACCGAGTTCGACGTGGAGAGCGTGGAGCAGCTGGGGCTTCTGCGCGGGCGGTACCCGGTCCTCTGGGTCAACGTGGAGGAGGTGCGCCACGCGCCCACCCTGCGCGCCGTCGCCGACGTCTTCGGGCTGCACGGGCTGGCGGTGGAGGACGTGGGGCACATCGGCCAGCAGACGAAGAGCGAGCTGTTCGACGACCACCTCTTCCTGGTCGCGCGCATGGTGCGCCTCTGCCCGCACCTGGACCTGGAGCAGGTGTCGCTCTTCGTGGGGCGCGACTACGTGATCTCGTTTCAGGAGCGCGCGGGCGATCCGCTGGACCCGGTGCGCGACCGCATCCGCCGCTCGCGTGGGCGCATCCGCGGCGCGGGGCCGGACTACCTGGCCTACGCCATCCTGGACGCGATCGTGGACAACTGCTTTCCCGTGGTGGAGACGTACGCGGAGCGGCTGGACCTGCTGGAGGACGAGATCCTGGGGCGTCCCGGCCGCGAGGCGATGAACCAGCTCCACGGCGTGCGCCGCGACCTGGTGGCGCTGCGGCGCGCCATCTGGCCGCTGCGCGATGCGCTCGCCTACCTGGTGCGCGAGCCCCCGTCCGAGCTGGTGGCGCCGGGCACGGTGGTGTACCTGCGCGACGTGCAGGACCACCTCGTCCAGATCCTGGACCTGGTGGAGACCTGCCGCGAGCTGGGCGCCTCGCTCACGGACCTGTACCTTTCCAGCGTGGGGAACCGCACCAACGAGATCATGAAGGTGCTGACGGTCTTCTCCGCCGTCTTCATCCCGCTCAGCTTCATTACGGGCGTGTACGGGATGAACCTCGATACCGCTCCCCACTGGCTCCGCTCGCTCTCCGTGGCCGAGGGGCTGATGGGGTTGGTGACCATCGGGCTGATCGCCTTCTTCTGGCGGCGGGGGTGGCTGGGAGGCCGCTCGTGACCGCCCTCCGCCCCGCCCTCCCCGGCGACGAGGACGAAGTCCTGGCGCTGATGCGCGAGTTCTACCTCCACGAGCGGATCGCGCTGGACGAGCCGGCCGCGCGCAGCGGGCTCGCCGCGCTCCTCGCGGACCCCGCGCTGGGCCGTGTCTGGTTCGTGGAGGGCGGTGGAGCGCCGGCGGGCTACATGGTGGTCACCCTGGGCTTCTCGCTGGAGTTCGCGGGGAGGTTCGCGCTCCTCGACGAGCTGTACGTGCGCGAAGGCTTCCGAAGCGGCGGAGTCGGGGCGCGCGCGGTGGAGGAAGCCGCCGCCGCGTGCGCCGCATGGGGCGTCCGCGCGCTGCGCCTGGAGGTGGGATGGGAGAACGACGCCGCCCAGCGCCTCTACCGCCGCCTGGGCTTCGACGCGCACGACCGCCACATCATGACGCGCTGGCTGGACGGGGAGAAGCGGTAGGGCGCAGCCCGCTCATCGCCCGCGGCCCGGTTCTTCCTCATGCGCGGGCGCGATGCCCCAGCCACCCAAACGCAGAGAGAGGACGGACATGATGCGACGGACATGCACGCTCCTGGCGCTCCTTCTTCCACTCGCGGCGCACCCCGCGCGGGCGCAGGAGGAGGAAGCGGAGGTGACCGGCTTCCTCGTGGAAGAGGCGTACAACCAGGAAGCCGGCCACCTCCAGCAGATCGCGCACTGGACGCGCACGCGCGGCGGGGCATGGGAAGGCGTGTACGGCCACGAATGGCCGCTGGGCGGCGAGCGCCACCAGCTGGACCTGTCGATCCCGCTGGTGCACACCGCCGGCGGCGCGCAGGGCATCGGCGACGTGGAGGTGGGGTACCGCTTCGGGCTGCTGGGAGGATCGGGGAAGCTTCTCACCCTGTCGCCCGGCATCTCGCTCACCCTGCCCACCGGCGACGAGAGCCGGGGCGGCGGCGAGAGCGAGGCGGAGCTTCTCCTCCCGGCCTCGCTGCGCCTGGCGGACGGCCGTCTCTTCCTCCACACCAACGTCAACGCCGCGGTGCCGCTGGAGGGCGGATCGCCGGTGGGCTTCACCGTGGGCGAGAGCGCGATGTGGCGCCCGATCCCCCGCCTGACGCTGCTGATGGACGCGGTGTACGGGAGCGAAGAGACCCCGCTGGCCATCGGCGGCGGCGAGGACCGGGGATGGGTGCTGAGCCCCGGCCTGCAGTACGCCTTCGACATCGGCGGCGACGCCCAGCTCGTTCCCGGCATCGCGTTCCCGTTCGACCCGGCGACTCACGGCCCGCGCGGCGTCTACCTGTACCTGACGGCGGATCATCCGTTCCGGCGGTAGGTGCGGCGCAGGGAACAGCGCCCATCGCCCGCGGCGCGGTTCTTCCTGCGGTGCCGGCAGACGAGCCACTCATCGCCTGGAGCGGACCAACATGGATCGGGACGAGGCGCTGTCACTCCTCCGCGCGCACATGGACGAGCTCCGCACCCTTGGCGTGCAGGAGATCTCCATCTTCGGCTCCGTCGCCCGCGGCGAAGCGGGCCCCGACAGTGACGTGGACGTGCTCGTGGAACTCGGGCCGGGCATCGGACTGTTCGAGTACATCGGGATCCGGGATCGGCTGGCGGAGATCCTCGGCCGCTCGGTGGATATGGGCACGCCCACTGGGCTGAAGCCGCGAATCAAAGACCGCGTACTCGCTGAGGCAGTGCGTGTTGCCTGAATCCATTGTCAGCGACTTACTCGACACTCGCACGCACACGATAACCTGAAGCTATTCCACCGAACTGCTAATCTGACGAGCGATGGAGCCGAAGCCGCTTTCCCGCGACCGCGTCATCCACCTCCTGCGCGAGCACCGCGCCGAGATGGATCGTTTCGGAGTGCGTTCCATTTCGCTTTTCGGCTCGGTTGCCCGCGATGAGGCGACCGAATCCAGTGACGTGGACGTGCTCGTGGATTTCGGACCAGAGCCCACGTTCCGTGGCTACATGGACCTGAAGTTCTTCCTCGAGGATCTGTTCGAGACGAGGGTGGACGTGGTTACGCCTGGCACGCTTCGGCCGCGCGTGGAGCAATCCGTAACCGGGGATCTGCTCCTTGTCGCGTAATTGGCTGACGTTCCTGGAAGACATGGTCGAAGCTCTGGGCCATGTCCAGGAATTTACCTCGGGTATAACCCGCGACGAGTTCGTTGACGACCGCCGGACCTTCTACGCGGTCATGAAAGCTTTCGAGATCGTGGGAGAGGCCGCGAAGCAAATCCCTCCGGAGGTACGTGCTCGGCATGCGGAGGTCGACTGGCGCGGGCTGGCGGGATTTCGTGACATCCTCACGCACTCCTACTTCAATGTAGACCCGAAGATCGTGTGGAACTTGGCGGTCCAGGATGCGGTGCAGGCACATCGCCAATTACAGATCGTGCTCACCGCCGAGTCCGACAGGAGTAGCCGGGAGGCCCCGTGAGGTCTGAAGCATTCGGCGCGCAGCTGCCGACGCTCGCGAGCCCGCCGCCGGGGCCGGAGTCACGGCGGCTGGCGGGGGAGCTGGCGCGCTACGAGTCGCCCAACGTCACGTACCTGGCGGACGACTTCCCCGTGTTCTGGGCCGAGGCGCGCGGGGCGAACGTGCGCGACGTGGACGGCAACGTCTTCGTGGACCTGACGGCGGCCTTCGCGGTGGCCGGCGCGGGGCACGGGCACCCGCGCATCGTGGATGCCGTGCAGCGCCAGGCCGCCCGCCTGCTGCACGGCATGGGCGACGTGCACCCGCCCGCCATCAAGGCCGAGCTCCTGCGCGCGCTGGCCGAGGCCGCGCCGGGGGGCCTCACGCGCTCCATCCTCGCCAACTCGGGCGGCGAGGCGGTGGAGGCCGCGCTCAAGACGGCCGCCATCGCCACCGGAAAACCGCGGGTGCTCGCCTTCCACGGCGGGTATCATGGTCTCACGTACGGCTCGCTGGCGGTGTCGGGGCGCGAGGACTTC
>DASVTZ010000015.1 GCA_036387335.1 Longimicrobium sp. | reverse complement strand
GAGTGCGCTTCGTCACTCACGCACTTCCGCACTCACGCACTCACGCACTTTTTCAGTTCTATGACCAACGAACAGCGTGACCAGGTCCTCCGGCGCGTCGCGGCGGCCCTCACGCGGGTGATCCACCCCACCACTGGCGAGGACGTCGTCTCCTCCGGCCGCGTCCGCGAGCTGGACGTGGGCGAGGACGGGCTGGTCCGCTTCCGCTTCGCCCTGCAGGCCGACGATCCGGGGACGCTGGTGCGCCAGGCCCGCTCCGCCGCCGAGCGCGTGGAGGGGGTGGAGCGCGTCAAGATCGACATCTCGCTCCCCGCCACGGGGGCGCCGATGAAGAAAGGCGCCGCGCGCGCCGGAACCGTCCCCGCGCCGACGCCGAACTCGGGGCTCCTTCCGCGGGTCAAGCGCATCATCGCCGTCTCTTCGGGGAAGGGCGGGGTGGGGAAGAGCACCGTCGCGGTGAACCTGGCCGCCGCCCTCGCCGCCGACGGCAGGCGCGTGGGCGTTCTGGATGCGGACGTGTACGGCCCCAACGTCCCCATCATGTTCGGCGAGACGCGCCAGCCGCACGTCACCGACGACAAGAAGCTCCTCCCGCTGGAGGCGCACGGCGTCCGCCTGATGTCGCTCGGCTTCCTCCTTCAGCCGGATCAGGCCGCCATCATGCGCGGCCCCATGATCGCCGGTATCCTGAAGCAGTTCATCGAGCAGGTGGAGTGGGGCGAGCTGGACGTGATGATCGTCGACATGCCCCCCGGCACCGGCGACGCGCAGCTCTCCCTCGTGCAGACGCTCCGCCTGGATGGCGTCGTGATGGTCACCACTCCACAGGACGTCTCCACCGGCGACGTGCTGCGCGGCATCAAGATGTTCGAGAAGACCAACACGCGCGTGCTCGGCGTGGTGGAGAACATGAGCGGCTTCATCTGCCCCTGCTGCGGCGAGCGCTACGAGATCTTTGGCCGCGCCGGCGGTACGCGCCTCGCCGGCCAGACCGGCGTCGAGTTCCTGGGCGACGTCCCGCTGGAGATGCGCGTGCGCCAGGGCGGCGACTCCGGGGTCCCCGTCGTCGTCTCCGAGCCCGATTCCCCCGCCGGCTTGGCCCTCCGCAAGGTTGCCGCCCGCGTCGCCGCGCTCGTGGAGGCGTGACGATCGCGGGGGGCGAGGCGCCGGGGGCGGGGCGCCGGGGGCCGGGATGAGGCGCCGGGGGATGAATCCCCCGGCTGGAACTACGCGAAGACGGCTGAAGCCGTCTCGTGAGGCGCCGCTCCTGTAGCGGGCCGCGGCGGATAAGCGGGGCACGGGCAGCCACGTGGGGCGGCCCCTACGGGGATCTGTGCGCGATGCAGGCGTCGAGGCACGCGGAGGGCGGGCGGACGCGCAGGTCCGCCCCTACGAGGTCCGTGCGTGACGCAGTCGTCGAAGCCGCGCACGGATGCACACCAAACGCCCCTCCCCCGCAGTTTGGGGGAGGGGCCGCGAGGAACGAGCGGGGGAGGGGGCCCTTCTCCCCCTCCCCCAGGCAGTTGTGGGGGAGGGGGATGCGTCGCGGAGCGACGCTGGGGGTGGGGCTCAGTCGATCCAGTCCACCTCGATGGAGCCGAGGGCGGCTTCGATGTGGATGTCCAGCTTGCGGGCGGCGCGCTCGTAGCCGCGCGAGTACCACGCGTTGCCCCGCTTCACCATCCCGTTGCTGTCGAAGGAGGCCAGGAACGAGTCCTTTTGGATCCGCACGCCCACCGTGCGCGGAAGGCGCAGCGTCACGGACCCGATCCCCATCTTGACCGTCGTCCGCGCGTCGCGTGTCCAGGCGCCGCCAAAATCCAGCGTCGTCTCGCCGACGCCGCCCTCGAAGTCGATGCGCTGGGTGCGGGCGTTGGCCAGGCCGGTCACCACCAGGCTCGCGGCGCCCGCCTCCAGCTTGACGGCGCGGGCGGCGGTGCGGTTGGGGCGGTCGAAGCTGACGCGCGTCTCGCTGGCGCCGGTGGAGATGTCCAGATCCTCCAGCGCGAGCCCACCCAGCTTCACGTCCGCCTCGCCGGCGCCGAAGGCGAGCTTCAGCGCCATGGGCACGGCGGGGGTCAGCGCGATGTCGGCGCGGCCCTCACCGCGGCGGTCGTCGCGGTTGTTGCGGCCCTTGCGGCCTTCCACGCCCAGGCGGAGCCGGCCCGTGCGGCGGTCGTACGAGGTGACGGGGGAAACCGCCCTCTCGTCGTAGCGCATCTCCATGCGGTAGAGCAGGTTGCCGCGCTCCGGCTGCACGCTCAGGCGCCCGGCCCCGTACTCCACGTTCACCGCCAGCCGCCGCTCACCGGCCACCTGCCGCGCGGAGGTCATCGTCCGCCACGTCTGCTGCGCCCAGACCGGGAGCGCGATGGCGGCGAGGAGAGCCGCGGCGCCGGCAACGCGGCGCGCGCGCGGACCCGCGATCCGCTCAAACACCGGTGCCGCTCCCGCCCGCCGGCCCGCCGTCGAAGATCGGGTCGTAGTCGCGCGTGCGGCGCCACTGCCACGTCCCGCCCGCGCCGGCGCGCGTCAGGAGCAGCGCGCCGAACCCGACCGCCGCGGCGAACGCGAGCCCCATCTTCGCCAGGAACTCCAGCAGCCCGCCCGCGAAGCCCAGGAAGACGGTCATCTTCAGCAGGTTCGCCGCGATGAGCGGGGCCAGCATCACCGCCAGGCCGGTGAAGACGTACGCGTAGGAGTTGCGGTACTGCGCGTCCCAGTTGCCGCGCCGCTCCGCCGTGCGCTCGCCCAGGGCGTGCGCCACCGCCACCAGCCCGCCTGCCCCGGCCGCCATCACCACGATGGGGAAGAGCGGCACGAAGACCAGCAGGAGGGGGATGCCGATCAGTGTGAGCACCAGGACCACGATGCCGACGACGTACGCCGGGAAGATCAGGAAGCCGGTGGCCACTCCCAGCGCGCCGGCCCGCAACGTGTCCGCCCGTACCGAGTCGCTCACCCGGTCCAGCCTCGGGTGTGCGTAGAAGACCGCCGCCGCGCCCACGCCGGCCAGGAGCAGTCCCAGCGCGATGGTGGAGAGGAGCCCGGAGAGCCCGTCGCTGAACTGGCCCAGGAAGCCGCGGTTGCTCATGCGCAGGCGCCCGTCGCCGGCGGTGCGGCGGCCGGCCACGCGCTCCTCGCCGCCCTCCACCCGCATCTCGCCGAGCACGCGGCCGTGGTGGTTCACCAGGCGCCCGCCGAGCACGCGGGCGTCGCCGTTCACGGTGCCGAAGTTCTCCAGGTCGCCGCCGCTCACCTGCACGCTGCCGCCCACGGCCGCGCCCTGCACGATGCGCAGGTCGCCGCCCACGACGGTGACGTTGCCCTGCACGCGGCCCCGCACGGCGAGGTCGCCGCCGGTCACCACCACCTTGCCTTCCACCACCTCGTCCGGCCCGATCTCCACGTCGCGGCCGACGACGATGCGGTCGCCTCCGCGGCGGATCTCGGCGGCGGGGTGGGCGCCGGCCTCCAGCGTGTCCTGCGCGGGCAGGGTGTGCGCCGTGCCCAGCAGCGCCGCGAGCGCGGCGAATGCGACGGCCGCGAACCCGCGGTTCATCCGATCAGTGTGCATGAGTCAGTTCCCCTGTCGGGGTCCGAAGGAGTCGAACCATCGCCCATCCGGAGACGGGAATCGCAAGGAGCGCCATCAGAACGACCGCCAGCAGCCCCGCGTACCCGCCCGGCATCTGCCCGCCCTGCTCCACCACCCACTGCGCCGCGTCGCTGCGCAGCGTCCACTCGGCCCCGCGCACGGTGGCGCCCCACACCGTCTCCGCCACCCACCCGCGCCCGATGGCCCACAGCGACCCCGCGTTCACGCCGGGGTGCGAGAACACCCAGGCCAGGAAGGGGACGATGGGCGCCAGCGGGGCGAGCCCCGCCGCCAGCACCAGCATCCACCCGCGGCGGGTGGCGGGGAGCCAGCGGCGGCGCGCCTTCGCCGTGCTCGCCTCCGGCGCTTCGGCCGGTAGGAGCACGCGGGCCATCACCGCGTCTGCGAACGTTGCGGACGGGGCGAAGCGCGGGAGCGCGGCGAGCGCCGAGATCACGGCCCTCGACGATTCCAGCTCGGCCGTGCACAGCGCGCACTGGGCCAGGTGCGACTCGGCGCGGGCGCGCTCCATCTGCGAGAGCGTGCCCTCCGCGAGCTCGTCCAGCGTCCAGTGTTCAAGGTGTGCGGTGTCTTGCGTCACGGTGTCCTCGTCAGCAGCGGCTTGCGTTCATGTTGGGGCGTACGGGAGCAGGTGGAGCTGAGTTTCAACTGCCTGGTGCGTTAGTGCGTTAGTGCGTTAGTGCGTTAGTGCGTTAGTGCGTTGTTTTCGAGCGCACTTACGCACTCACGCACTCACGCACTTCCGTTCACACTCTCAAGTGCTCGAGCTTCCCACGGAGCTCATGGCGCGCGCGGTGGATGAACGTCTTCACCGTGCCGAGCGGGAGGCTCATGATGTCCGCGATTTCCTGGTACTCGCGGCCTTCCACGTGGCGCAGCAGGATGGCCGTGCGGTACTCCGGGCGAAGGGCGCCGATCGCGCCCTCGATCGACTCGCCCAGCTCCTTGGCCTCCAGCAGCTCCTCGGGATTCTCGTCGTCGCTCGCCACCGTGATGGTGGAGGCTTCGATCTCGTCCGCGGTCACCGCGTAGCGCGATCCATCTATCGAGACCGTGGCCACTTCCTTCTTGCGGATGTGGTCGATGGTCAGGTTCGTGGCGATCTTGAAGATCCACGAAGAGAATTTGTACTTCGGGTCGTAGCGGCCGATGTTGTTGAAGACGCGGACAAACGTCTCCTGCGCCAGGTCTTCCGCCTGCTCGCGGTCGCGGAGCATGCGGTAGACGAGGGAAAACACCGGGCGCTGGTAGCGCCCGAGCAGCTCGCGGTATGCCTTCTCACTCCCTTTCTGGGCGAGGGCGACGAGCTCGTGGTCCGTAAGCGCGGTTGCGGTCAACGTAGGAAACGGGGTGAAAACCGTACCTCCTTGCGAGGGGTACGGCATCCTCCGGCGGGAAGTTTCAGGCGCGGCGCGCGGCCTTGCTGGCGACCGGGGCGGGGGGTACCTTTCCGCGTCTATTCTACACCCGCGAGCCCATTTACGGTATGCCGCAGACCCCCGTCCGCCCTTCGGCGCTCCCGGCCAGCGAGGAAAAGGCCGCGCACGTCCGGCGGATGTTCTCGTCCATCGCGCCGCGTTACGACCTGCTCAACCACCTCCTGTCGCTCAACATCGACAAGGTGTGGCGGCGCCGCGCGGTGGACCGGCTGGGGTGGGAGCGCAATCCGGGCGGCACCTACCTGGACTCCTGCGCGGGGACGCTGGACCTTTCCGTGGAGCTGGCGCGCCGCCCCGGCTTCACGGGACGCGTGGTGGGAAGCGACTTCACCTACGCCATGCTGGAGCACGGCACGGACAAGCTGGCGTCCATCCCCGTGGAGCCCGCCTGCGCGGACGCGATGCTCCTTCCCTTCGCGGACGAGTCGTTCGACGGCGCGACCGTCGGGTTCGGGGTGCGCAACCTGGCCGATCTGGACGTGGGGCTGCGCGAGACGGCGCGGGTGCTGAAGCCGGGGGCGCGCTTCGTGATCCTGGAGTTCACCACGCCCGGGTGGCAGCCGTTTCGCGGGCTGTACCTCTTCTACTTCCTGCGCGTGCTGCCGGCGGTGGGGCGGCTGGTGTCGAAGCACGACTCGGCGTACACGTACCTTCCCGAGTCGGTGCGCCAGTTCCCGGAGCCGCCGGAGCTCGCCGCGCGGATGGAGCGCGCCGGCTTCGCGGACATCGGCTGGACGACGCTCTCCGGCGGGATCGCGGCGCTGCACTGGGGGACGAAGCGCTGATGCCGCGCGCCCTCCAGGTCTTCGCGATGACGCTCCTGCTCTCGTTCATGGGGTGCTGCGTCGCGTCCGCGCTCCTGCAGCTCATCGCGCATACGAGGCACTCGCGCGGCGGGCCGGGCGGCCTGGGGTCGATGTGGAAGCCGGAGGGGAAGTTCGACGACGTGGGGGTGAACCAGATGCGGCTGGCGCGCAGGCTCCTGCTGGTGGGTGCGGTGGCGTACCTGTCGTACGGCCTGGTGACGATGATCGCGCACCAGGTGAGTGTGCGCGGGTAACAGGCCCTCACCCCCCGGCCCCCTCTCCCGATAACAGGAGAGGGTGCCCCTCTCGTTCTCGGGAGAGGGGGAGAACTGCGGTTGCGGGCGAGGCGTTCGACCTCGCCTTTGCGTTTGTGGCGAACGGATACAGGGGCGCGGGTATAGAATGGTGTATCAGAATTTAAGGGATTTTCTCCGCTTCCTGGATCGTACGGGGCAGCTCGTGCGCATTCGGCAGCCTGTCTCCGTGGATCTGGAGATGGCGGAGATCACGGATCGGACGATGAAGCTTCCGGGCGGCGGGCCGGCGCTCCTCTTCGAGCGGCCGGTGCTGATGGACGGCACGGAGAGTCCCATCCCCGTCGCCATCAACATCTTCGGGTCGTGGCGGCGGATGGCCGCGGCGCTGGGGGTCGATGATGTGGAGGTGCACGCGCGCCGCATCGCCGAGCTGGTGAAGCCGGAGATCCCCAAGGGGCTGTGGGGGAAGATGGCGATGCTCCCCAAGCTCGCGGAGCTCACCAAGGTGCCGCCGCGGCCGTACAAGGGCGCGCCCCCCTGCCAGCAGGTGATCCTCCGCGAGGGCGAGTTCGACCTGACCCGCTTTCCCGTGCTGAAGACCTGGCCGCACGACGGCGGGCCCTTCATCACGCTCCCCATGGTGGTGACGTCCGATCCCGAAACGGGGATCCAGAACATCGGGATGTACCGGATGCAGGTGTTCGGGCCGACGTCGACGGGGATGCACTGGCAGCGGCACAAGGGCGGCGCCGCGCATTACCGCGCGTGGAAGAAGCAGCGCGGCGGGCGCATGCCGGTGGTGGTCGCCATCGGCGGGGACCCGGCGACGATGTACACGCCCAGCGCGCCCCTGCCGCCGGGGATCGACGAGTACCTGTTCGGCGGCTTCCTGAGGCGCGACCCCGTGCGCACCTGCAAGGCCATCACCGCCGACCTCACCATCCCCGCCGAGGCGGAGATCGTGCTGGAGGGGTACGTGGACACCGACGAGGAGCTCCGCATCGAGGGGCCGTTCGGCGACCACACCGGGTTCTACACGCTGGAGGACCCGTACCCCACATTCCACGTGACCACCGTCACGCTGCGGGAGGAGCCCATCTACCCCGCCACGCTGGTGGGGCGCCCGCCCGTGGAGGACGTGTATCTGGGCGGCGCCACGGAGCGGATCTTCCTCCCGCTCGCGCGCTTGACGATGCCTGAGATCGTGGACTACCACATGCCTCCCGAGGGCGTGTTCCACAACCTCGTCTTCGTCTCCATTCGCAAGGAGTACCCGGGGCACGCCTACAAGGTGATGAACGGGCTCTGGGGGATGGGGCTGATGTCGCTGGCCAAGGTCATCGTCGTGGTGGACGAAGGGATCGACGTGCGGAACACGCAGGAGGCGTGGTGGTACGCGCTCGGCAACATCGACCCGGAGCGCGACGTGAAGTTCACCAAGGGCCCGGTGGACGACCTGGATCACGCGGCGCAGAATCCATCGTTCGGCAGTAAGATGGGGATCGACGGCACGCGCAAGTGGCCCGAAGAAGGCTTCACCCGCCGCTGGCCCGAGATGATCGAGATGTCTCCTGACGTGAAGGCGCACGTCGATGGCATCTGGGCGCGGCTCGGCATCGAGCCGATCGACTGAAACAGCTGCCCTCACACAGAGCCACAGAGGGGTACGGAAAGAACAGGGAGGGCATCGGAGACCTCCCTTCTTTTTCTTGTAGCTATCTCTGTGTCTCTGTGTGAGGCTGCAGTTCTGGGGAATGCAATGAGCAGCATGCCGGACCGCTCCGCATATCCGATTCGCCGGCTCCGGCTGCACGAGCGCGAGCCGGACCACGCGGCGGCGCCCAGCGCGGAAGAGTGCATCGGGATGGTCTGGGAACTGACGATGAACGCATGGGCTTTCATGGGACACAGCGATGCTCAGCCCCGACTACAGAGACATGCTTTCCGAGTTGTCCGCGGCCGGGGTTGAGTTCCTGATCGTCGGCGCGTTCGCCATGGCGGCGCATCGCATGCCTCGCGCGACGGGCGACATGGACGTGTGGGTGCGTCCGGATCTCGAGAATGCACGCCGCGTCTGGACGGCGCTGGCGAACTTCGGCGCTCCGGTCGACCGCGTAACGCCTGAGGAGCTTGCCGAGCCGGACATGTTCTTCCAGATCGGTGTGGTACCGGTCCGCATAGACGTGCTTACCGCCATCGACGGTGTCACGTTCGATGAAGCATGGGCGGAGCGTGTGTATCGAGAGTTCGAAGGAATGCGCGTGCCGGTGTTGAGCCGCGAGCACCTGTTGATCAACAAGAAAGCCACGGGTCGGCCAAAGGATCTCGCCGATGTCGCGTGGATCGAGGAGCAGGATGTCGACTGAGCGTATCATGGAAGGCCAGCACATCCGCGGGCGCGGAAAGGTGGCCGACCTTTCAAATCTGGTGAAGCTGCCGCACACCATCTTTGCGCTGCCGTTCGCGCTGGTGGGGGCGACGCTGGCGTCTTATGAGCACTCCGTGCGGGTGACGGACGTGTTCCTGATCCTAACGGCGTTCACCTCGGCGCGGTTCGCGGCGATGGGGTTCAATCGGATCGTGGACCGCGCCATCGACGCCAGGAACCCGCGCACGATGATGCGCGAGATCCCGGCGGGAAAGCTGAGCGTGGGCGAGGCGGCGGCGGCGGTGGTGGTGGCGAGCGGGATCTTCTTTCTCTGCGCGGCGCTGCTCAACCCGCTCTGCCTGATGCTGGCGCCGCTCGCGCTGGGGTGGATCCTCTTCTACTCGTATACGAAGCGCTTCACCCGGTGGGCGCACCTGGTGCTGGGTTTTGCGCTCGCCATTGCGCCGGTGGGGGCGTACCTCGCGATCGCGGGGGAGTGGAGCCGGCCGGCGGGGGCGCTGCTGGCGCTGGCCGGGGCGGTGCTCTGCTGGGTGGCCGGGTTCGACATCCTCTACTCGCTGCAGGACATGGAGTTCGATCGCGCGGAAGGGCTGCACTCGGTGCCGGCAGCGCTGGGCGCGAGAGGGGCGCTTGCGGTCTCCAGGACGTTGCACGTGCTCTCGACGGCGCTCTTCGTGGCGCTCGGGTTCCTGGTGCCGGGGCTGGGCACGCTGTACTTCGTGGCCGCGGCGGTGATCGGGGTGATGCTGGTGTACGAGCAGAGCCTGGTGCGCGCCGACGATTTCTCCAGGATCGACGCGGCGTTCTTCAACGTGAACGGCGCCATCTCCGTTGTGTTCTTTCTGATGGTGCTCGCGGAAAGGCTGCTCGCGTGAGGGACGCGCCGGTCGTCTTCGGAATCACCGGCGCGTCGGGTGCGCCGTACGCCGTGCGCCTGCTGCGCGCCCTCAACGATTCCGGCACCGCCGTCCGGCTGATCGTCTCCGGCTACGGCCTGCGGCTGCTGGCGGAGGAGACGGAGATCGACGGGATCGACGCCCTGCGCGCCGCTACCGGCGACTGGTCGCGCGTGGAGCTGTACGACTCGCTCGACCGAGGCGCCACGCCGGCGTCGGGCTCGGCGCCTTCGCGCGGGATGGTGATCTGCCCGTGCTCCATGGGGACGCTCGCCTCCATCGCGGCGGGGACCTCGCGCAACCTGGTGGAGCGCGCGGCGGACGTGGCGCTGAAGGAGCGCAGGACGCTCATCCTGGTGCCCCGCGAGACGCCGTTCTCGCTCATCCACCTGGAGAACATGACGCGGCTGACGCGCGCCGGGGCCACCATCCTCCCCGCGGCGCCGGGCTTCTACAACCGGCCGAAGACGATCGCGGACCTGGTGGACTTCGTCGTGGCGCGGGTGCTGGACCACCTGGGCGTGGAGCACATGCTCGGGCGGCGCTGGCGGAGCGGGGAGGACGCAGCGGGAACAGGGAGTGGCGAACGGGGGGCATAGGCGGCAAGCCTGTGCCCCCGCGTCCATCCATCAACGGCGGGTGCGACCATGAAGATCGGGATCATCTCCGACACGCACGGGCTGCTGCGGAGCGAGGTGTTCGACGTGTTCGCCGGGGTCGAGCACATCCTGCACGCGGGCGACGTCGGCTCGGCCGACATCCTCGCGGAGCTGGAGACGATCGCGCCCGTGACGGCGGTGTGGGGGAACACGGACGGCTTCGACGTGCGGAAGCGGATTCCCGAGGTGGCGCACGTGGAGCTGGACGGGGTGCCGGTCGTGGTGCTGCACGGGATGCAGCTCGGCTCGCCGACTCCTGAGAAGGCCGCCGCGGCGTACAGCGGCGCGGGGCTCGTCGTCTTCGGCCACTCGCACAAGCCGGTGATCCGACAGGTGATGGGAACGCTCGCGGTGAACCCCGGAAGCGCCGGCCCCCTGCGCTTCCGCGATCCCGTGACGGTCGCGCTCGCGGAGCTGGTGGACGGGCAGGTCACCGCGCGCCTGGTGGATCTGGATCCCAAGCTGAAGTAGGAGCGGCTTGCGCATGCGGCGGGCGTTCGGTATTTCGCTGGTATCAAAGTGCTAAGTGCTGAGTGCTAAGTGCTGAGTGAAAAAACGCACTCACGCACTAACGCACTCACGCACTGCCGTTCAGCACTTAGCACCTAGCACTTAGCACTTCCCCGCAGTGCGACTTCCACCACTTGGAGTACGATGAAGCGATCGGTCGCGTTCGTGATGGGTGCGCTGCTGGCGGGCTCGCCGGCGGCGGCGCAGGAGTGGACCTCCACCGACCCCGTGCTCCAGCGCATCTGGCGCGAGGGGATGTCGAACTCGCAGGTGGAACGGCTGGCGCAGGTGCTCACCGACTCGCTGGGGCCGCGGCTCACCGGCTCGCCCGAGATGGCGAACGCGCGGCAGTGGGCGGTCTCCACCTACCGCAACTGGGGGATCACCGCGCGCGAGGAGCAGTACGGCACCTGGCGCGGATGGCAGCGCGGCCATACGCACGTCGACCTGATGACGCCGCGCATGCGGTCGCTGGAAGGGACGATGCTGGCGTGGAGCCCCGGCACCAACGGACCCGTCACGGCCGGCGTGGTGATGCTTCCCGAAGCGGCCGACTCGGTCGCATTCAAGGCCGCGCTGGGGAGCGTGCGCGGCAAGTTCGTCCTGATCTCCGCCGCGCAGCCCACCTGCCGTCCGGACGAGAACTGGGCGAAGTGGGCGCCCGCCGCGACCTTCGAGCGGATGAGGGCGCAGCGCACCGAAGCGATGGCCGCGTGGAACCGCCGCCTTCAGGCCACCGGCAGCAACGCGCGTGACCTGCCGCGGCGCCTGGAGGAGGCGGGCGCGGTGGGAATCCTGACCAACCTCTGGTCGCAGGGGTGGGGCGTGGACAAGGTGTTCCAGGCCCGCACCGAGCGCGTTCCGACCCTCGACCTGAGCTGCGAGGACTACGGGCTCGTCTTCCGCATGGTGCAGAACAACCAGTCGCCCACGCTGCGGCTGGACGCGGCGTCGCGGTTCACGGGCGAGGTTCCGGCCTCCAACGTCCTGGCGGAGATCCGCGGGCGCCAGAAGCCGAACGAGTACGTGATGATGTCGGCCCACTTCGACTCGTGGGACGCGGGCTCGGGCGCGACGGACAACGCCACCGGCACGGTGGTGATGATGGAGGCGATGCGCATCCTGCGGCAGGCGTACCCGAACCCGAGGCGCACCATCCTCTCCGGGCACTGGACGGGCGAGGAGCAGGGGCTGAACGGATCGCGCGGCTTCGTGGCGGACAACCCGCGCATCGTGGAGGGGCTGCAGGCGCTCTTCAACCAGGACAACGGCACCGGGCGCATCGCGCAGGTGTCGATGCAGGGGCTGACGGGGGTGGAGCCGTACTTCCGCCGCTGGTTCGGGCGCATGCCGGGGCTGCTGGTGGACTCGGTGCGCATCGACGCGCCGGGGCTCCCCAGCGGCGGCGGCAGCGACAACGCGTCGTTCATCTGCGCGGGGGCACCGGGGTTCGGGCTGGGGTCGCTGTCGTGGGACTACGGCACCTACACTTGGCACACCAACCGCGACACGTACGACAAGATCGCCTTCGACGAGGTGCGGCGGAACGCGACGATGGTGGCGATGCTGGTGTACCTGGCCTCGGAGGAGCCGGAGAAGCTGCCGCGCGCACGGCTGGACCAGCTCCCGGTGGACCAGCAGGGGCGGCCGCGCACCTGGCCGGTGTGCCAGCAGCCCACGCGCAGGGACCCGGCGAGCGCGGCGCAGTAAGCGGGCATTGGTGCGGCCGCGGGGATCGTTTTGGTCTCACGCGGAGGCGCGGAGACGCGGGGAGGGGGCGCGGAGATCTCTTCGCGCCTCCTGGCTTCCAGTCGAGGCAGGGGTGGCGTGATGGCGCAGAGTCCGTTGGAGCAGGATGAAATGACGACGCTGGATGCT